>JAFZPL010000165.1 GCA_017550355.1 Oscillospiraceae bacterium
AACATTCTCTTCCAATATCCACCGCGTTCAGCAGATCATCGACTATGCGGAGGAATACGGCAGAAAGGTCGCCGTGTTCGGCAGAAGCATGATCAATGTGATTTCCATTGCGCGGGAGCTCGGATATCTCAATGTGAAGGACAATACTATTATAGATATTGAGCTGATGAACCGCTCTCCCGCTGACCAGATCGTGCTGATCACGACCGGTTCGCAGGGCGAGCCGATGTCCGCCCTCACGCGCATGGCAATGGGCGATCACAAAAAGGTGAGCATCACGCCGCAGGACTTCATCATCATCTCCGCCACGCCGATCCCCGGCAACGAGAAATTTGTGACGAAGGTGGTCAACGAGCTCATGAAATCCGGCGCGACCGTGATTTATGAGCGCATGTACGATGTCCACGTTTCCGGCCATGCCTGCCAGGAAGAGCTGAAGCTGATGCTTGCGCTGACCAAGCCGAAATTCTTCATTCCGGTTCACGGTGAGTATAAGCATCTCAAAAAGCATGCGGAGCTTGCCGCAGGACTCGGCATCCCGCGCGAGAATATCGTGATCGGGCAGATCGGCGATATCATCGAAACGAACGGCGTCTCGATGAAGGTGGTCGGTTCGGCGCCCTCCGGACGGATCCTTGTGGACGGTCTGGGCGTGGGCGATGTCGGCTCGATCGTGCTGCGGGACAGAAAGCATCTTGCACAGGACGGACTCATCATCATCGTGATCGGCATCGACCGCAGCGCGAATGCAGTTGTTTCCGGGCCGGAACTGATTTCCAGAGGCTTTGTCTATGTCCGTGAGGCGGAACCGCTGATGGACGAAGCAAGACAGCGGCTTTCCGAGACGCTGGACGGTCTCAGCGCACAGGATCTGCGCGACTGGAACGGTCTGAAGGGACGGCTGCGGGATACGCTTTCGGAGTATATCTTCTCCGTGACGAAGCGCAGCCCGATGATCCTGCCGATCATTCTGGAGATCTGATCTCCGCAGAAAATACGAAAGGACGGTGAATTGCTGTGAAATTGAAAACACCCGTTCGCTTGATGGCGGCTGCCGGTCTGCTGGCTGCTGCAGGCATCGGTCTGCTGGTACTGGCAGGCGATAACATGGATAGCGGATGGTTCTGGCTGTTCGGCGCCGGTCTGCTGGTCGGACTGCTCTGGATGATCGTGGAATTCCGGATCCTGCACCGTAATGCGCTGAGCTACCTTTCCGAGATCAGCAATTCGCTCAACGGCACGCTGCACAATGCTCCCATGCATATGCCGCTGCCGCTCGCCATACTGGGCGAGAACCATGAGATCATCTGGTATAACGACCGCTTTTTCGATGAGATCGCGGAAAACGAGGATATGTACGGCCTGAAGATCCAGGATGCTGTCCCGCTGCGCCCCGACTCCATGAAAGACGGGAACCATATGGATATTGAGCTTCTGAAGCGGCATTTCCGCGTGACGCGGACGGATTACGAAACTGAGGGCAGACACACAGAACTGCTTTGTTTTCAGGATATCTCCAGCTATATGAAGCTGCGGCAGAACTATATGGATATGCGGCCGTGTGTGCTGATGATCGTCATTGACAACTCCGATGATCTCTTCAACGGTACGCGGCAGAGCGAACGTGCATCCGTGCTCGCAGCGCTCGAAACATTGTTCGACCGGTTTCTGGAGGATACGGACAGCGTGTTCTGTCACCTCGATGAAGACAGATTCCTTGTTGTCACGGAGTCCCGGCACTGTCTGGAGATGGAGCGTGCGCGGTTTCCGCTGCTGGATGCCGCCCGCAGCATCAAGGTGCGCGGCAAGACACCGCTGACGCTCTCGATCGGCGTCGGCAGAAGCGGCGAAAACCTCGGACAGAATGAGCGTCTTGCGCAGAGCTCTCTGGATATGGCGCTTGGACGCGGCGGTGACCAGGCAGTCATCAAAACCGAAGAGGGATACCTCTTCTTCGGCGGCGTTTCCAAGGGCATCGAGCACAAGAACATGGCGAAGAACCGTGCATTTGCGCGTGACCTCATCAAGCTGATGAAGCGGTGCCGGCATGTCTATATTATGGGACACCGTACCAGTGACCTCGATGCGGTCGGTGCGGCGGTCGGTGTGGCGTTCATCGCTGAGCAGACCGATATTCCGTTCAATATCGTCATCCGGCAGAATGCCACAGCTGCCAGACTGCTTACGGAACGTGTTGAAGAGGAAATGCCCGGTGTGATGATCACGCCGGAGGAGGCAAAAGAACAGCTGACCGATCAGGATCTGCTTGTTGTGGTGGACACCTACACGCAGAAAACGATCGAGGATCAGGACCTCTACGATATGGCAAAGCATGTGGTCGTGATCGACCACCACAGACAGATGGCGAATTATCTGGAAAACGCCATGCTCAAGCTGCACGATCCGCACGCATCCAGTGCGGCGGAGCTGGTCACGGGCATGATCCAGTATTTCGACTGGCGCGATCAGATGCCGCAGTTCTGCGCGGAGGCGCTGCTGTCCGGCATCATGCTCGACACAAAGAATTTCATTATGCAGACGGGTGTGCATACCTTTGAAATGGCAGCCTTTCTGCGTGAACGCGGCGCGGATCCCATTGCCGTGAAGGCGCTGTTTGCAGCTTCGATGGAGGCTTACCGGCAGCGTTCGGCGCTGGTCGCGGGCGCGGAGCTCTACCGCGGAAAATACGCGATCGCGGTTGCAGAAGAGGAAACTGCCGATATTTCGGTCGTGGCGGCACAGGCGGCAGATGAACTGCTCGGTGTGGAGAATGCCGTGGCATCGTTTGTGGTCTTCCGGCGCGGCGAAGAAAGCTGTATTTCAGCGCGTTCGCTCGGCGGGATGAATGTGCAGACCGTGATGGAAGAGCTCGGCGGCGGCGGTCATCAGATCATGGCTGCGGCGCAGAGCAAGGAAGCAACCCTTGAGGAGATGCTGCAAAAGCTGTATAATGTGCTCGATCAGGCCGAGCGCACATAAGGAGGGATCCGCATGGAACTGCAACAGAATGAGTACGGCAGGGAAGGCACCTGCTTCTGCAATCTGGTAAACGCGGAGATCGAATTTGAGCTCTGTGACGATGAGACACCGGAGGCATACGGCGAAAAATGCGCCGAAGCCGTCGGAAACATGCCGCCGGAACTGATACGGGATATTCTTGAGGCGGCAAAGCGGTACTGCCTGTTTTTCACCAATCTTTGCAGGGAATCTGCGGGCGAGCAGTTTGATCCCGATGAATTCCCGCCGGTCACAGAAGATACACCTGCGGAGGAGATGCGGAAGTATTTCAGTATTTCCGGCGTGTGTGTAGATGATCCGGACGATCCTGCGCAGATCGGCTACCGGCTGAGCGGGGAATGTGACTGGGAGATCGAACACGGCATCGAGGCGGATATCCTCGACGGAAAACTCGTTTATCTCGGTGCATTTGAAATGAACAGTCCGTGGGCTGAGCCCGATCCGGACAATGAATGGAATTTTGCAAATAAAAACTGAAAATAAAAACTGAAAGGAAGAATACGATGAAAGTGATTCTGCTCGCCGATGTCAAGGGCACCGGCAAAAAAGGTGATGTCAAGGAAGTTTCGGACGGCTACGCACGCAATTTCCTGATTGGAAAGGGACTCGCGCTGGAAGCGACGCCCTCCAACCTCAACCACCTCGCGGGACAGCAGGCATCCGCACAGCACAAGCTGGATGTTGCAAAGGCGGAGGCAGAGGCTGACGCAAAGAAGCTCTCCGGCAAGACCGTCACTGTCCGCGCAAAGGCAGGCCAGGAGGGGAGACTCTTCGGCGCCGTGACGCCCGGCAATGTGGCTGATGCGATCGCTGCGGAGCTCGGCATCAAGCTCGATAAACGCAAGGTCTCTGTCAGCGGCGAAATGAAAACGACCGGCGAATATTCTGCGGAGGCGAAATTCACGCAGGGTATCTCCGCGAAGTTCACGGTCTCTGTGGTGGCGGAGTAATGGCTGACGCAGATTCCGGCTTCCAGAGCGTTTCCTTTGCGGAACGCGACATGCCGCACAGTCTGGAGACGGAACAGGCACTGCTCGGTGCGCTGCTGACGTCGCCGGAACGAATCGGCACGGCGCTGGAAAAGGTCAAGCCGGATTCGTTCTTCGAAAAGCAGCACAAGGAGCTTTTCCGGCTGCTGGTCGACCTCTATACTGCACCGGACGGTGAGACGGCGGATATCGTCGTCGTGCTGAACGAGGCGATCCGGCGCGGCATTTTCGAGAGCGAGGCGGAGGGCAAACGCTATCTCTACGCGATCTCGCAGGATGTCCCGCCGCAGAGAAGCATCGACAAATACTGCCAGATCATTGCGGAGAAATACACCGCAAGACAGCTTGCAGCCGTGGCGCGGGATCTGCTGCGCGAGGTCATGTCGGAATCCGACAAGCCGCAGACACTTCTCGATTACGCCGAGCAGCGCATCTATGATATCCGGCAGGGGCGCGATGTACACGGTCTGCGGCCGATCCGCGATGTCGTCATTGAGACCTACGAATTTCTCGGAAAGCTCAATTCAGACGAGCGCGATCAGTATATCGGCGCAAAGACCGGTTATCCGGAGCTCGACCGCATCACCGGCGGCATGACCAATTCCGACCTTGTCGTGCTTGCAGCCCGTCCGGGTATGGGCAAGACCTCGTTTGCGCTGAATCTCTCCGCAAACGTCGTCCGCGAGACCGGCAGAACCGTCGCGATCTATTCGCTGGAAATGAGTATGCAGCAGCTTGTCTCGCGTATGCTTTCCACGGCGGCGGCGGTCGATTCCCACAAGCTGCGCACCGGTTTGCTCGACAATGAGGAATGGAAGCGTCTGGCGACTGCCGCGGCGCATCTCGGCGATCAGAACATCTATCTCTCCGAGGGCGCGGGCATCTCTGTTTCACAGATGAAGGCACAGCTGCGCAGACTCCAGAATCTCGGCATGGTCGTGATCGACTATCTCCAGCTGATGAGTTCGCCGAACCATTCGGACAACCGCGTGCTGGAAATTTCGCAGATCACCAGAGAACTGAAGCTGATGGCGAAGGAACTGAATGTCCCCGTGCTGCTGCTTTCGCAGCTGAACCGCGGACTCGAAAACCGTCCGGACAAACGCCCGCAGATGGCGGATCTGCGTGAATCCGGTTCGATCGAGCAGGACGCAGACATCATCATGTTCCTCTACAACGACTACTATTATAATAAGGAAAAATCGACAAAGCCGAATATCACGGAGTGTATCGTCAAGAAGAACCGCCACGGCGAACCCTCGACGGTCGATCTGATCTGGGATGCGCAGTATACGCGCTTTCTCCCGGTGGAACGCTCCGAACCGCCTCCCGGTATGTGACCGATGCTGCGGGAATATATACTGCACGGTGCGGGAAAGCCGATGCCCGGCATCTGCACGGCGGCGTTTTCGGGCGGTGCGGATTCGACAGCACTTCTGCTCTGTCTCCGGCAGCTGCGTGAAGCATTGCAGATCGACCTGCGTGCGGTGCATGTGCATCACGGCATCCGCGGCGCTGAGGCAGACCGCGATGCAGCATTCTGCGAGGCGTTTTGCCGGCAGCATGCGATCCCGCTGCAGATCTGCCGTGTGAATGTGCCGGAATATGCAAAGCAGCACCGGCTTTCGATTGAAACTGCCGCGAGGATGCTACGATATGACGCGCTCATGCAGGCAGCACCGGAGGGCGAGATCGCGACGGCACACCATGCGGGCGATCACGCCGAGACGATGCTCTTTCATCTGATGCGCGGCACGGGGCTTGCCGGACTCCGCGGGATCCCGCCGCGTTCGGGGCGGATCATCCGTCCGATTCTGGATGCGGACAAAGCGGAGATCCTCAGCTTTCTCCGCGAAAACGGGCAGGCGTATGTCGAGGACAGCTCCAACGCGGACACATTCAGCACCAGAAACCGCATCCGCAGCGGGCTGATTCCGCTGATGCAGGCGGAGAATCCGGCATTTTTGCAGGCGATGGCACAGACGGCGGAGATCCTTCGCGAGGACGAGGAATTGCTTTCCGGGCTTGCAGAGGAGGCATACGCAAAATGTGCCGATGCGGACGGCGCGGTCTCCGGGCTGCACAGCTACCCGAAGCCGATCCGGATGCGCGTCTATATGAAAATGCTCCGCGGGCAGGGAATCGACGCTTCGTATGATCGTCTGCACCGCATCGACAGCATATTATGCGAAAATGCGGGAAAAATTACCGTTGCGGAGGACGTGACGGCGCAGATCTGGCACGGCGCACTCTGGATCACCCGTCCGGAATGCCCGCTCTGCGAAGAGCTGCCGCTGACACTCGGCGAAAACCGCTTTTTTGCGGGGCGTGTCTGCACAGCGGTTCTGACAGATGCACTATCACGGAATAATCACAAAACCGACACAAAGTCTACGCTTGATTTTGATAAGATAAAAGGGAGCGTATCCTTTCGGCAATGTACCGGCGCAGACCGGATCTGCCTTCCGGGACGCGGATTTGAGAGCAGTCTCAAAAAACGCATTCAGGCGGAGGTACCCCTGCCGCTGCGGAACGCTATGCATACCCTTTTTGATGAACAAGGCTGCATCTGCTGCGAGCGAATCGGCATCGCAGCGCGTGTAAAGCCGGATGCGAACAGCCGCCGCATCCTGACGCTTTCCTTTGCAGCAGATGCACAAGCGGCAAGATCAAAACAGAAGGAGTGGATCTAATCTTGGGCAAAAATCGTGGAATTATGACGTATGTTATCGTGGCACTGCTGTTTATCATGGCAATCTGGCTATTGCTGCCGTCGCTGACAAGCAATACGCACACCAAACAGTATTCGGATATCCTTTCGCTGTTCGACAGCTGCAAGGTCAGCGAGTATACGCTGGATCTCGGCAGCGGCGAGCTGAAATACAAGCTCAGCGGCGAGGAGAAGATCTATAGCTACGAAGTCCCGAGCGTGACGCTGTTCGTGCAGGATGTTGCGGATTACCGCGACCGCTACAATGAGGCGCATCCGGAAAAACCGCTGGTGCAGGACTATTTCAAGGTCACGGACAACACATGGCTGCTGACCGTCATTCCGACTGCTGTGCTGATGATCATGGCGATCGTACTGTTCGTTGTGATGTTCCGGCAGGCGAACGGCGGCGGAAAGATCAATTCCTTCGGCAGAGCGAATATCAAGGCGACAACCGGAAACGGCAAGAAAGCCACCTTTGCCGATGTCGCCGGTGCGGACGAGGAAAAGGCGGAAATGGCAGAGCTGGTCGATTTCCTCAAGAATCCGAAGAAATTTGAGGATATCGGCGCAAGAATCCCGCGCGGCGTTCTGCTGCTCGGCCCTCCCGGTACCGGTAAAACGCTGCTTGCAAGAGCGGTTGCGGGTG
>JAFZPL010000166.1 GCA_017550355.1 Oscillospiraceae bacterium
CCACACGCCCTTTTCGTTTTTGACTCCCTCGATACGCTGAAGGAGCGTTTCCTCGATGATGAGCGCAAGGTCATCTCTAGTCTGTCCCTCCGGCACCTCGTCCAGATACATGAACACGGTCACGAACGGCGTCTGTCCGTTGGTTGTCAGCAGGGTATTGATCTGATACTGGATCGTCTGCACGCCGCGTTTCACTTCCCGCCGCACGCGCTTTTCCACGATATGCCGGATTTCCGCCTCGGACAGTCTGCACCCGCATTCCAGCAGATCTGCGATCAGTTCCGTACGGATTTTCCTGCGGCTGACATCAACAAACGGCGCGAGATCGTAGCCTTCCTCCCAGTTGCCCTCGTAGAGTGCTTTGAACTTGTCGCCGGACTCCGATGCAGATGCGTGTGCGATAACACCGTCATCATCGAGATAGGACACAGGTTCGACAGTCTTGGAAGATACACGGGTGCTGCGTTTCATGAAGGTGTCCAGCAAAGTGCGGAGCGCATCATCATTTCGGGTGACCGCGCCGTTTCGGAACATATCGCCGGTAACGGTAACAAAGCGATTCGTTACGCCGGGAAGATAGACCTCCAGACCGTGTTTGCGGTTGTTGATGTAATACACGGTCTTATCGTAAGCGAAATCCGGGGAAAGGCGGAAGAATCCGCGCAGTCCTGTGCCGGAGGGAGATTTCTCAAAATACGCATCGGGGAAGATACCGAGAATGGATGCAGCGACATCATTGAGACTGCCGTCCTCACGGATACAGTGGTCGATATCGATTGCACCAATGCCCTCGCTGACACGATAGCCGATACCGTCCCAGCCGCCAATGGCATAGGATTTCATCGCTGTATTGAAGTCTGCGAAGGTGGAAGGATCGTTGGTTCTCGCCATTGCACCGGTACGCGGATTGTACGGCACTTTGGTCGGTCTGCCGCTGCGTTTCTCCATCTTCCAGACGCAGAAGGATGCTGTCTGTTTCAGAACATCCGGGATATTGACAAAATTTACAGGCATTCAGGCACACTCCTTTCCAGTGCGAACTGTGACAGAACAGCAGTTTCGATGCGGTTCATTGCCTCGTCATCGGAAATATGCCCTGCATAGGTTCTCAGTGCATACTTGCTGATGGTAGTGAGCTGCTCCGCCAGAACCATTGACGGTGCGAGAAGCTGACTGCCGCCGATGACACTGTGCGGATCAAGCTGTGTATGACAGGGCAGCTCCGGTTTTTTCAGGTGTCTGGTCATTGGAATCGGCAATGACAACGGCGACTACGAGCTTGTGATGAAATCCGGCAGCAAGACCACACGGTTTGGCTTTCTGGAGCAGGGCTCGATTGGTACAGCAGAGCCGCAGCATTTACAAAACTTTATAAAGTGGTATGAAAGCGGGCACCTATTCTCTCAGGAGAAAAAGGAAAAGATTGACTGGTCTGCCAAGGTAAAAGTCGTTCTGAAAAAATGTCCGGAAGACAAGGTAAGAACCATCATGAAAATCCGTAAAGCGTTCCGGCTGGAAACGCCTGCCGCCCAGCTTTTATCTGCTGCGGAAAACACACCGTTTGTACTGACTGAAAAACTAACAGCAATTGTTGCCAAAAAGATAATTGAACAGGAGCAGCTGCAAAGCTGGGTCGAAATCCGCTTTTGACAGAACGGAGGTAGCCGCCGTGGAGAAAACATATATCGCAATCGACCTCAAGAGCTTTTACGCTTCCGTGGAATGCGTTGACAGAGAGCTTGATGCGCTGACCACAAACCTTGTAGTTGCGGATGAAACGCGCACCGAGAAAACGATCTGTCTTGCTGTAACTCCTTCACTGAAAGCCTACGGGATTCCCGGACGAGCCCGGCTGTTCGAGGTCATACAGGCAGTCAAGGAGATCAATCAGAAGCGGTTCAATGAGGCTTTTCGCCGGAAACTGCTGCCGAAGGACGAGAACGGGAAGTATCATTTTACATCAGCGTCCTTTGATGCAGAGGCACTTGCAGCAGATCCTGCACTGGAGCTGTCGTATATCGTAGCACCGCCGCGCATGAAGCTGTATGAGGAGATCAGCACGAAGATCTTCTCAATCTATATGCGGTATATATCCCCGGAGGATATTCATGTATACAGTATAGACGAGTGCTTTATCGATGCGACCGGGTATCTGAACACCTATCATATGACGGCGCATGAGCTGGCAATGACGATGATCCGGGAAGTGCTGTATGAGACTGGTATCACTGCGACGGCAGGAATCGGCACGAACCTATATCTCGCAAAGGTCGCTATGGATATAGTGGCAAAGCATGTTCCCGCCGATAAAGACGGTGTCCGAATTGCAGAGCTGGACGAAATGAAATACAGAGAGCTGCTTTGGTGTCACACACCTCTGACGGACTTTTGGGGACTCGGCGGTGGAACCGCAGCCCGTGTTGCGGCACTGAAGCCTGATTCCATTGTTCATCAGAAATAATCGGATTATCACTCTCCTGTTTTGTCAGCTTCAAAAACATCCGCAATTCTGCTAAATCAAACAATGAGAATCCATCATTTGATTGAATCAGACGCGATGGTATATGCATTTCCCTGAGTAAACCGTTTACTCGAAGTGCTTCATCATTGGTCCATGTCAATACGCAAATTGTCTTTCCTGCTGTACGATTGCTAATAATATTCTGTACAACAGGATACTCCAGATTAAAACTTCTATGACGAATAAAACGAACGATACCGGTTTCTGTTCGTACCGGTTTGATTGGTGCAGATTTTAAACGTCCTTGTATTGTTTGAGAAAAACGATTTGCAAGC
>JAFZPL010000167.1 GCA_017550355.1 Oscillospiraceae bacterium
ATCTGGGATGCGCGTCTGCGCGTGATATTTGTGCCGCTGATGGGCGCGGTGCAGCTGGAGGTGCTGACGCAGGAGGTGCAGTCACGCTTCGGTTATGCGGCGGAGTTTTCCCGCGGCATGCCCGCTTACCGGGAAACAATCGCTGCACCGGTGGAAGGTGTCGGGCATTATGAACCGCTGCGGCACTATGCGGAGGTGCATCTGCTGCTGACACCGCTTCCGGCAGGCAGCGGTCTGCAGTTTGAAACGCGATGTTCGGAGGATCTGCTCGACCGCAACTGGCAGCGCCTCATTCTGACGCATTTGCAGGAAAAGGAGCATCTCGGCGTGCTGACCGGTTCCCCGATCACGGATATGAAGCTGACGCTCGTCAGCGGAAAAGCGCATCTGAAACATACGGAGGGCGGCGATTTCCGTCAGGCGACCTACCGCGCCGTGCGGCAGGGGCTGCGTTCGGCGGAGTCGGTGCTGCTGGAACCGTATTACGATTTTGTGCTCGATCTGCCCGCGGAGTGTGTCGGCAGGGCAATGACGGATATCCAGCAGTTTTCAGGCGAATTTCAGCCGCCGGAGATCATCGGGGAACGCGCCGTCATGACAGGCTCCGCGCCGGTTTCGGAGCTGTGCGATTACGCTGCGGAGGTCATGAGCTACACGAAAGGGCGCGGCTCCCTGACGCTGGATGCGGGCGGATACCGTCCCTGTCACAATGCAGAAGAAGTCATTGCGCAGATCGGCTACGATGCGGATGCCGACACGGAAAACCCCGCCGATTCGGTTTTCTGTTCGCACGGCTCTGGTTATGTTGTCCATTGGTCGGAGGTGCCGGACTATATGCATCTGCCGTCGGAACTGCCGGAACGCTATGCCTTTGAGGAGGAGCAGATACCGGTGCAGCCGGTCTCACGCGGGAATTATCCGTCTGCAAGCGATGACGAACTCATGGCGATTTTTGAGCGCACCTACGGCAAAATCCAGCGGGACGAGCGCAAGGCGATGCGCCGCGACCGCCGCGATGAACAGACGGATGCCGAAAAAAACAAGCGGGCAAAGGCGGCTTCTCTCCCGAAAACGGAATATCTGCTGGTGGACGGCTACAATATTATTTTTGCGTGGGATTCGCTGAAAGAGCTGGCGCGGACAGATCTGGAGCATGCGCGTGTGCGGCTGATCTCCATGCTCCAGAATTATCAGGGATACC
The DNA here is from genome assembly GCA_017550355.1 of Oscillospiraceae bacterium. Taxonomy (GTDB): domain Bacteria; phylum Bacillota; class Clostridia; order Oscillospirales; family Ruminococcaceae; genus Firm-04. Next base: position 1,202 of record JAFZPL010000167.1, read on the forward strand.
GGCAGTGCGAAGTGATCCTTGTCTTTGATGCATACAAGATCAAGGGACACGGTACGGAAGTAGAGCAGACCGGAAACATCAGTGTTGTCTATACAAAAGAGGCGGAAACGGCGGATGCCTATATTGAACGGGTATCCAAAACGCTCCTGCCGGAAAACCGTGTCCGCGTGGCGACCTCGGACGGTCTGGAGCAATTGATCATCCTCGGAAACGGCGCGATCCGGGTTTCTGCGCGGGAATTTGAAGCGGAGATGCGGGCAGTAGAAGCAGAGATCCGTGCGCAGATCGGAGGTACGTGAATCGGAAAGGAGAATCTCTCGTGGGCGATGAAAACGAAACGGCTGCATTTGATGTTACGCCGCAGAAAACAATGACATGCGGACGGATGCTGTCTATACTGGTATATATGATCGGTACAGTCATCTGCGAAATGATATTTGACAAATTGATCGTACTTGCACTGCTGGTGCTCGTTCCGGTATGCATTGCCGCGATGCGTGTGCAGGAGAAAAAACGCGGACTGTCTGTCTGCGGCAGAACCATTTCCGTAAAGGGAAAAACGTATTCGGCAGACGATATCACCGCGGTTCGTGTCACTGCACTGGGAAATGTATATATTTATTTTGACAAAATGAAGTGCAGAATTCACGTTTCATTCAATCATTATGACCGGTTCTGCAAATGGGCAGGCGAACACGGTATCCGGATCCCCGATCAGGCATCCCCGCGGTAATCTCACAATTCCTGAAGAACTTCTTAATAATTGTGCTGGAATGTCCACTTTTTCTTCTTTTTTGTCATTGCAATTTGTACGGACAAATAGTACAATGATATTGGGTAGGTGTGGAGCTTATCCAAAGAATTTCTTTAGGGGGAATTACAAATGAGAAAAATAAACAGATTTGCGGCGGGATTGCTGGCACTGACAACCTGTTTCGGCTGCATCCTGACTGCACCGCAGGCTGCGATCTCTGCTTCTGCTGAGATCATTCATAACCCGATCATGTGGGCGGACGTTCCGGACGATGATATCATCCGTGTCGGCGATACCTATTATATGGTCAGCACGACGATGTATTTCAGCCCCGGTGCGCCGATCATGAAATCGAAGGATCTGGTTTCATGGGAAATCTGCAGCTATGTCTATGATACGCTTGCGGACGGCGATGTGCAGAAGCTTACGAACGGCAAACACGATTACGGTCACGGTCAGTGGGCGGCTTCGCTCCGCTATAAGGACGGCGTGTTCTACTGCTTCTTCGGCAGCTACGGCACCAATAAATCCTACATCTTCAAGACCACCGATCCGGAAACGAGCAACTGGGACCGCGTCGAGCTGAACGGTATGTATCACGATGCGTCCATTCTGCTGGATGATGACGGCAGAAATTACCTCGTTTACGGCGGCGGCGGCGAAATCAAAATCAAGGAATTCAACGCCGAAATGACCGATTTCAAGTGGGGCGGACTGGACAAGACGCTGTTCAAGACCAATCTTACCGGTCTGGCGGGCGAGGGCTCGCATATCCAGAAGATCGGCGATTACTATTATGTGTTCGTGATCGCATGGCCGAACGGCAGCGGCAGAATTGAGCTGGCATACCGTTCAAAGACGATTGACGGCTTTTATGAAGGCAAGACCGTTCTCAATTCCGGTGTCGGCTCCTACGGCAGCGGCGTTGCACAGGGCGGTATTGTTGATACAC
>JAFZPL010000168.1 GCA_017550355.1 Oscillospiraceae bacterium
AACGCCCGACTCCATTGCGAGCCGGGCGTTATTATATTATATAGTATGGTCTGCTTATCCCTGCAGCAGCTTGTCCATCAGCATCCAGATGCGGATCAGCCGGTAATTCTTCTGGTCGAGCCCGTTCTGGAGAATGCCGTAATAGAGCACATCATCGAGCACATCACCGAGCCGCATCCCCTTGCAGTACTGCACAGCCTGCTGCAGACTGGGATCGTCAAAGCCCGCACGCATCTGGATCAGCGGGTGCAGGAGATTGAGCTGCAGGATGCATCCCACATGGAACAGCGCGAGGAAAATGCACATATTGCAGCGGTCTGCGCCCTGTTTTCCGCTGAAAAACGCTTCGGCGCAGTTCTTTGAGAAATACTTGTGATAAAGCGGCAGCGCACGGAATTTCGTCACGAGCGCGGAATCGTCCTGATAGAACACCGCCAGCGCCCACAACATGCAATAAAAAGCCTCGCTGATATCCGTCCGCGCAAAGATCGCGCCCGCCGCCTCACCGGTGTTGACGCGCAGCGCTTCCGCCTCCACATCCCATGTCCACTGCATCAGCGACATTTTCACGAAATTGAGCGTACCGCAGTACTTCGCATAGGCCGCCGATTCAAAAGGCTTCGTACCGAGCTCGGAATCCGAAAGGAACCGCTTCGGATACTTCTCCCAGAAGCTGCTGTTGATGTTGATCTCCTGGGTGCTCCTGCTGTTTTTCTGATAGCGGTGACCGAAGATCGTGCCGTCCTCCAGTCCTGCGAGGTCGGGATACGCCGGCAGCTTGCGCTTGCCCGTCAGATCCTCCCCCGCACGCTCCATCGCCTTTTTGTTGGCTTCCGCGATCATCGGGAGCATCTGCGAAAGGAGCATGCACATCTCATCGCGCTGCGGCGGCAGATCGGGAACAACTGCATTGCTGAGCGACGGGATCGAACCGGTCATCTGCGCCATTTCCGTCAGACGGTGCGTGATCTCCGCAAGCGTGCTGATGACGTTTTCGGTGTTTTTCCGGTCATTCTGCGCACTGCGGCGGAGCGTATCCACGTCGCGTGCGATCTGCGGCGAGATCTGCATCGCAGCATCGGTATAGCTGAAAATGCGTTCTTCATAGCCGCGGAGAAGCTCCGGCACCTGCGCGACCTGCCCCGCAGCGCGCTGCACAATCAGAAGCTGTGCCATTGCGCTTGCAGGCGTGCTGTCTGCCTGTGCGTCCTTTTCTGCACGGTGCGCCGTCATCAGCGCTCCCTGCACGGTTTTCAGATAGAGCTGGTGGCATGCCTGATATGCCGCATTCGCATTCGCCATCAATCCGGCGGTCTTATTTTCGGGCGTATTCGATGCCTGCGCAACACTGATCTGCCGGACACGCTGCTGTGCCTGCGACGCCAGCTTCTGTGCCTCCATACCCATTGTCTGCAGCTGATTCTTCATCTGCTCCGGATGGGGATATTTCAGCGCATCCCGGCAGACAGCCGCTGCTTCCTCTGCCGATGCCGCCGTTTTGTTCCACGCAGTCACGGTCTGATCCATAAGGATCTTTGCACGGTCACGGTATGCCGCAGAGCCCGCCGCATTCGGCTCGCTCCGCATACTGCGCAGAATCGCCGTGAACTGTGCGTCCGCGGAATTTGCCTGCTTGCACATGTTCTGCATTTCCCGGTAGCGCACGACCGCATGATTGACCGCTTCCTCCGCACGCTTCTGCGCGGTATTGCCGACAGGCGGCGTTTCCGGCTGTCTGGCTGCCGCCGGTGCGGGCGCCTTTTCCCGCGGCACGGTCTGTGCGTTCTGCTGATGCTGTACGATGCCGGCGAACGGCAGATGCACCGACGCGGGCGCACTGATATGCGCGGACATTGGCACGGACGCGCTTGTGAGCGTCGGATACGGTGCAACCTGAAGCGGATTTTCTGACGCATCCTGTACCTGTGCCGCTTTCTTCGCCGCATCCAGTTTGCTCAGGATATGTGCCGCAAATCTGCCGAGACGGTCGCATTCCGTGCCGCTTTCGTGCGCGAGCAGTGCCAGCTGCGCCTTGACGGTCTCGCGGATGCCGTCTGCCTTCTTCTCGTTGTATTCCTGCATCGCGGCAGTCTGCTCTGCCGCCTTCTTCAGGACAGTCTGCGCCTGCTCCAGCACCGTCGGCTGATAACGCAGGCTTTCAAGCGCCTCCCCTGCTTTGGCGACTGCTTCTTCGGCGTGCTTCACGATCTCCGCAGACGCCTCCGCAGAATCCGCAGCAGGTTCGCCGAGCGCAAGCAATCGTTCGCGGGAATCCGAAATATCCGAAAATGCCTGTTCTGCCGCCTGCAGAATGCCCTCTGCCTCTTCTGCCTCAATGCTGCGGTCTTCGGCAGCCTCCTGCAGCTTCTCAGCACAGTTGCGGATCTCCTCCGCACGGCTCTCCATCTCCCGCAGCAGTGCTTTTCCCTGTTCGGCGGTATCCTCACGTTCCTTCTGCGCCTGTTTTTCGGCGGCAGCTGCCTTTTGTTCCTCCTGCTTCTGCCGCAGATAGAGCAGCGCCGGACGCGGCAGATGCTTCAGGATCGCATTGAGCGCACCGTAGATCTGTTCGCCGCGCCGTGTCGCAACGATCCGCCAGTATTGCCAGAATTTCTGGGGTTCCTCTGTGATATGCGGTTCCTGTCCGTAATAATAGAGCGCAAAAATCGTTTCGTAGGGCTCCATATCCGGCGCAGGAATCTGCACCGCATCGAGCAGCGCATCTGCCTGTTCCTCTGCCGGTTCACCGAGCACGCGCCCCGCATAATATGCCGCCAGCAGCGAGGTCTCCCCCGTGGGCTTTGAGCCGTCCGCGAGATCCTCCTGCGGATAAAATCCCGCCGTATCGGGTGTGATCGCTTTCAGTGTGAAGCCGTCCGCACCCGTAAACGCAGAGCGCGGAAGAACGGCGAGCATCTGTTCCGCGGCATCCCTCGTCTGTTCGAGCCCGTTTTCCAGCTCTGAAAACAGCAGATACAGCGGCTTCTGCGCCCTGATCGCCGCAAAGCATCTGCAAAACAGCGATTCCAGCGCTTCCCGCCGCAGCTGCAGCGTGTTCTGTTCCTGCGCCTGCATCAGCATATTCCGCAGACGCTCTATCTCCGAAAATTGTTCCATCTTGTTTTCCTCTGTTGTATGATGCGCAATGCGCAGCCTGCTTTCCGGTCACACATCACGCATATTCAGTCCCATGCAGGACCGTTTGCATTCTCAGTCCAGCAGCGTTTGCAGCAGTTCCTCACGGATAATGCCGTAATCGCTCCGTTTCAGCGTATTTTTCAGAATCTTTTCAAACAAATCGATCTCCAGCGTATCCTTGAGCCCGAGCTCTTCCAGATAGCGTTTTGCCGTTTCTGCACGGCCGGAATCCAGCGCCCTGTTGTTCTGGGGATCCAGCAGCATATTTGCCTGCAGCATGCAGCCGATATGCAGCAATGCAAAGAAGCAGCAGAGCTTTGCACGGTTCTCGGTACGGAAGAAGCCCTTCACCACGCCGCTGTCGAAGCAGTCCTGCACCGCCGTGAGCTTTGCGATGGACGGTTCATGCCGGTAAAACACGAGCAGCGCGATGAGCCAGCAATAGAACGCTTCCTCTGCGTCGGTTCTGCAGAACAGATTCTGCGCCGCGCCCTTTCTCCGGCAAACCTGAACCGTCGCAAGACGCTTGTCGCGCAGCCACGAATTGAGCGCAGTCACGATATAGTCGCGTGTGCCGAAGAAGCGTGCTTCCTCTGCGCTGTCATACTGTCCTCTGATCCGCACATCGTTCTGATCGGGGTGGCGCTCATAGAGCTTGCCCCAGAAACCGCTCTGCACATCGTACTCCATCTTATCCTTGCCAAAGATCTCCGTCTTGAAATCGTCCTCATACGGATAGAGACGCAGTCCCATCACGCCTGCTTTTCTGGCAGCACGCAGATTGCCGAGACGGCGTTTCCGCGGTCTTGCCTGCTGTTCTTCGATCGCACGCTTGTTGGACGTGAACATCAGCTGGCTGACCTCGCCGAGCAATTCGTCAAGCTCCGTTCTGGTGAACGGCAGATCGGGCAGCGTATCCTTCTGCGCGGGATCGGCAGATACGGCAGCGGGCTGTTTCTTTGGTGCGGGCTTCTCTTCCGGTTCGGACACTTCTGCCGCAGCGGGCTCCGGTTCAGCGGATGTTTCGGGCTGGTTCGCCTCCGCAATGACCTTTGCCTCCGGCGAATGCAGCAGTTCCTCGACAGAAACCAGCGGCTTGGCTGCGGACGCAGGGCTGCCGCCGTGCAGCAGACGCTGAAATTCCGGCGAGAGCTGCGGATTTGTCTGGAACAGATTCAGCGGATTGAGCGCGGGATGAACCGGCACAGGCTGTTCTGCGGGCTGTGCTTCCGGCTGTTCCGCAGTCTCTGCAGGGATCTCCGCGGTATCGGCGCTCGGCTCCGGCAGCGGCTGCGCATCAATATTGACTGCGGTCTGCACTGCTTCTGCCTGCTGCGTTTCCTGTGTATCCATCGTTCTCGCCTGATCACGAAGTACAAAGAGCTGATTCTCCGCCTCCGCGATCGACTGCACCGCCTGCCGCGCATCCACGCACATATTATCCGCGCTCTGCTTCAGAGACGGGATGTTTTCCGCCGTCGGATCAAGGTCGACTGCATCCGTGATATGATTCACCGCGCTCTGCACATATTCGCAGATGACCTCCGCATGATCGGCGATCTCCTCGCGCAGCTTCCGCATCACAAACAGCTTTCTGTCCGCAAGATCCGCCTTGCTCAGCTGCTGTGCCTCGTTCAGCGCATCATAAGCCAGACGCAGCGCGGGCATGATCGTCTCCGCATAGATCGCACCGGCACGGGAAAGATCCGTTCTTGCGCGGTCAAGCGCTTCGTCGGCGCGGACGCGGTTCTTCTTATGGACGATCACCTTGCCGATCTCCTCAACGGAGCGCTCCGCTTCGGCGATATACTGCTTGGCAAAAGTATCGTACTGCTTCGCCTGACTGACAACAGCCTGAACACGCGCATGGAGCGCCGATTCGCCGCGGGCAGTTTCCTCCGCCGCAGAGACCGTCTCCATCATCGGCGGAATCTTCGCATACAGCGTGCGTGCGTCCTCTGCATCCGTGACTGCACATTCCAGATGCTGTGAAGCCTCCTCAGCATTCGGCGCATCAATCGCATTCTGCCGCCGCCGGACTGCCCGGTTCATCGCATCCTGCACCTGCCAGAGCTGGTCATAGAGCGCATGGAGCAGCGTCTCTGCATCGGTCACGGCTTTTTCGGCTTCGGCGCGGTGCTGCTCGATCTGCTGCTTCTTCTGCACTTCCTCCTCCTGCTTTTTGCGCAGGAGCTCCAGTGCCGATTTCGGCAGACGTTTGAGGATATTGTTCAGCGGGCCGTATGTCCGTGCCGCCTTCTTATTCGCGATCACACGCCAGTACTGCCAGAATTTCTCCGGATTCTCCGCGATCTGTGCTTTCTGCCCGTAATAATAGAGCGAATAGATATTCTCATAGATCCGCATATTGAGATCCTTGCCCGGCGTGACACGCTCCAGCAGTTCCGCCGCCTGCTTGCTGCCCTGCCGGCCGCAGATCAGATCGGCATAATATGCTGTCAGCGGCGTGACGTTCTCAGGCTCCGGCATCTGTGCGGAAAGATCGAACACCGGCTCGTCGAACGGGCGGTAGTACTCGGTCATATAGATATCCTGATACTTGCGCGGCATGACCATCACAGAAAAACGCAGTCCGCTCTTTTCGCCCGGCATCGTGTTGCTCACAAACGAAAGCCGTTTCTGATACTCCTCCGGCAGAACCGAAAGGATCTTCCGGCAGACGGACAGTCCGCGGAGCATGTAGTCGCGCTCCGAGCAGTTTTCCTTGGAGAGCACCAGATAAAGCGTTTTCTGGTCATGCATCGCCGCAAAAAGCCGCTCCAGCAGCTGAAGAACGGTGTTCCGGTTCATCGGGTAATCCACCGTGTCCAGATTCATCGAACCGAGATGCTGCTGCCGTTCAAATTCTTCCTTCGTCGCAAACTGCAAAGAACCGATCTTCGCAGCAGGAGAGAGCTTTCCGGTCAGTTCCTCCGCAGTTGCCGTCAGATAGCCGCCGCGTCTGGAATTATACTTATGCACATAATACCAGATGCCGCAGCTCTCCCGTTCTGCGCAGTAGTAGCCTGCCATCATATCCCGTGCATCGCTGTACAGGGATTGAACGATATAAGAGACGCTGTTTTTATCCGTATAGACCATATGCTCCGAGCCGAGGTCACCATACAGAATATTACCCATGCGTTCTCACCTGCCTTTCCGTCGCGGAGCTCTCCGGAGCTCACACGAACCTCCATGTTCCGTATTTTCCGTATTTCCGAGCAAACTGCTGCTCGATGATCGTGTTCTCATTCCGGAAGCGCTCCTGCTGTGCCTGAAGCTCCCGTTTTCTGGTTTCCAGCTCATCCAGCTGTTTTTTCAGTGTATGCCGTTCCTTTAAGCGGATATGCGGCGCATGCAGCTGGCTGTCCTTGTTCTGGATATCCTCCGATGTTTCGCGGATCTGCTGTTCCAGCGAGCCGGCCTGTGTCTTGTTGCCGTAATAGACCTTGATGCCCTCCGCGATATCGCGCAGTTCATCCTGAAAGAGTGCTCTGCGGAACACGCCGCAGTTGACCTGCAAAAACCGGCTCACAGCCTCATCCTCCGGCCGCATTTCCGCGTTGCCCGGCATGAAGGTCGGACGGATCAGCCCCGTGTAGACCAGCAGCCAGACCAGCAGATGCCCGACGCCGAGACGCCGCGTGCCGCGGTGCTTTTCGATGTATTCCCGTTCGAGGATGCGCTCGAGCCCGTCGCGCTGCATCCCGCATTTTGCAAGCAGATATCTGCCCGCATCGTTATTGTTCGCAAACATATCGACAAGATGCAGCTCTCTGCCCTGTGCGGTCTGCTGCTTCACGGTCTGTTCCGCATCCTTGAGCAGCTCTACGGGCAGCTCCAGCATCTTGCGCTGTTCCTCCTCAGTGAGGATGGTTCGCAGCTGATCGGCGTTTTCCGCGCCCTGTCCGCCGTGACAGGTTTTCCAGACAAGATACCGCGCAATGTCCCTGTCGTCGCTGAAGAAGGACACTGTCTCCGGCATCGCGCTGCCCTCTCTGCGGAGATCCGTCTGTTCCGGCAGATCCTCCTTCGGGATCTGGGAAAGCCGGATCAGCTCCTGCTCATCGAGCCTGCGCGTCAGATCCTGTTCTGCGCGGAATGCGTCAAGCCGCTCGGATGCCTCCATTTTCCAGACATCCTCGATGGCATAGAAGCCGAACGGCGAGACCATGAACACCGGCACATTTGTCCAGTCGCTGTTTCTGGTCATCGCATCAAAGAGCCGGTTCAGGAAATCCGCCTTCTCGTGGATCGCCATGATGAAGCGGTGCGTCAGCCCCTGGATCACCGTGAGACTGTGCATATTTGCGAGCGGCGTTCCCTGCTGAAAGAGTGTATCTGCATTTTCACGCAGCATGCCGAACAGCTTGCGCACGGCATCCATCTCGATGCGGTTCTTGGTGCGCGATCCGGTCTTCCAGAAGCGCTGTTCTCCTTCTGCAGAGCCGTCATTGACAATGACATAATCATCCGCACGCGGTTCCAGTGCGTCCGGCTTGGATACCACCAGACAGACCGGCACATCCTGATTGCCCAGCACATTCGTCCGGAACATCTTCACGCGCTCGATGATACTCTCCAGCCGCTTCGGATGCGTCGAAGCAAACTCGTGCCGCGAGGTGTCCGGCATATCCGCCGATTCCAGCAGTTCATCGTGCTTGTCCGGAATCAGCTGTTCGCCAGCAACGACCAGACAGATCACGTCGCTCTGCTTCATGATCGCCATATGCTGCATGTTCGCCTGATTGAGCGCCGTCGCGGTGTCCTTCGCCTCAAAGTATTCGCCCGGCACATCCACGAAGGTATAGAGTCCAGTCACGCCCTCGTAAGTGAGGCTGAGCGTCAGCGCGGGAAATTCCGTGCGGTTGGTTTTCTTGGTCGCAAGATATTTGAGCGTTGCATGGTAGGCGTTGTCATAAAACGCATAATCCGGATCCTGCACGCCGAACGCACAGTTGAGATCGCGGATCTTTGCGCCGTCGTCATGCCGCAGCACCACATGCATCGCGCTGATAATATTGGTCTTTGCCGTGGAGGGAGAGCCCACAAACGAAATGATCTTCTGCGGATACAGCCCCAGACGGCTCGCGATCTGTGCGCCGCAGTGGGGACAGATGCGCTTGTAGATGGATTTCTGCCCGAAATAGAGCCCGACGAGAAATTCTCCGTTCTGATCGCTGCCCTCGCGGTTCCTCCCCGCCATCATCTCCGGGCTGCACTGGTCACGCAGGACGGGATCCGTAAACCGGAGCGAAGCCGTCCGCACGCAGCACATGGAGTCAATCACGTTTTCCGCCGCAAGGCTGTCCTGTTCGAGCTTGTTTTTCTCGGTCAGCGGCCGCAGGATCTGATAAACGCGGTTGTGGATATTCTGATCGAGACAGGCTTTCAGGTCGATGCTCGCCCATTCCATGCCGCGGATATCCGACCTGCCGTACAGGTCGACCGAGAGCATATACGAAAGCAGCTGATTGCCGCTGCGGATCAGCGTGCCGAGCTCGGAGATCAGCGTCACTGCCCAGACATAGCGCAGACACTCCGGCGAATCCGGACGATCAATATCCATCCTGTAGCCGATCATGCGCCGCAGATCGCGGCAGTCCGCGCCCCGCAGGATATCGCGGTATTTTTTCAGGGAAGCGGAGTAATCGGTCTCACCGCCGTAATCATCCGATCCGGCTTCGTTCTCCTCATCCTCCGTTTCTTCATCGTCGTCGCCGGGGAGCAGAAGCTCCGTCAGCGAGATCATCTCGTCAGGATCGTCTCCGCTTTCGCCGGACATGCTTTTCGGATCGCGCAATGCGATCAGCGCCTCACCGATGAACTGATATGCGCCCGTGTAATCCTTCGGATCGGACGAAAGCTGCACGCCGTCGTGCAGAAGCAGATAGATCGCATAATCCTGCTGGTCGCCCGCGGAGACGCAGAATACCTCCCCGATGGAGACCACAAATTTATCATTTGAATCCCTGCCGCAGTTATGGCAGCAATATTTTTCCATAGGGTTTTATTCCTTTCCAGCCCTCACCGGCGTATCATCAGGTCGATATTGTGCGTCAGAACCGTTTCGCCCTCCGGATAGACCTCCGCATCCCGCGGAACCGTGCAGGTCTCCACGAAAAAGCGGAGCGATGCGGGATCCGCCGGTGTTTTCATCAGAAAATGGCGCGTCACGGGTTCATTCTGTGCCGCTTTGATCTCCGGAAACAGGAACGGAATCGGACAGTCGCCGACCGTGTAATAGATCCTGCCCGGCGGAAGCGTCACGTTCGTGGTCAGTTCGAGCTTTGTGCGCTGCTCGGCGGGATTTACGTTGTGCCGCACGCTGACCGTGACGGTATAGCGCGAGCTCAGGATATCCTTGATATAGACAAAGCGCCGCTGTTCGCCGCCTGCTGTCAGCGTGATGAGATGAATGCCGTATTCCTCCTGTCCCTCTTCATAGGGGACAGCGGCTTTTTTATACGGAAGAATAGCCTCGTTTTCAATATAGCGCCCGTTCATCGTAAGGTTTGTATCGCGGATCATGACGCGCAGATCTTCCTGCGGACTGCCGCATTCCGCACAGATCACGCTGCTGCGCAAAATCGGCACAGCACGTTCTGCATCGTAATCAAACCATTTTGCCATACTGTGTTCCTCCGTGCTTCGGAAAACGCTGTCCGTTCTCCGTTATTACCAGATTCCGCCGCCCGCATTCTTATCCTGGATCTCGCGGCGCTCCATATCCGGCTGTGTATTCTGTCCGCCTGTCCATCCGGATCCGGTAAACTGCGGCTTCTGCTGCTTTTCCGGTCTGATATAGACCGCGTGCAGCAGCACAAAGCCCGCCAGAACGCCGAATCCCGTTCCGATCACCTGCTCAGAAAGCCCGAACCGCTGCGCACCGATCTCCGCAAAAACCGCGCCGATGATCCCGGTCGGGATCTTCAGAAGGACTGCCCGGAAACGGTCGTCGCGCAGACAGCCCGCATACCAGATGACCGGCGCAAACATCGCGCCCAGGATCATCAGGAAGATGAGCCGCATCAGCACATACAGCCAGCCGTGTACCATGACCGGCCGCACCGAAAAGAGCGTCCGGTCGGCGGATTCGATCAGCGCACGCTCCATGGCTGCGCGGAGATCCGCCGTGTCGCGGATATGCAGGGCAACGCCGCCCGTCTGATCCGCGATCTCTTTCATCAGTTCCAGATCTGCGCCGTCCACGGAGAGCGTGCTCACCGTGAGCCCGTTTTCACGCAGACGCTTCAGCGCGGCACCGGCTGAATAGCCGAGAATCCCGCTGTCTGTCGGTACGCCGTCCGAAAACAGCAGCACCTTCGGCGCATTGCCGCCGAGCCATGTACCCGCGGCAGTCTCCGCCTCATAGTCGCTGCAGATCCGGTCAAGTGCGCCGTACAGCGCAGTCGTACCGGTGAACTCCAGCGAGAGCGCCGGATGATCCTCCGCAGCGGTCTTGCCGTGCATTGGCGCAATCATCTGAATATCCGCCGAAAAGGTGTAGACCGAAAACGGGAACCCGGAATCCAGCGAGGCGATCACATCCTCCGCTGCCTCCTGCATTGCATCGCCCGTGCCGTCATCCATCGAGCCGGAGGTATCCAGCGCGAAGATATAGGATGTCGGCTGCACGACGGCGGCTGTCCCGCCCAGCTCATAGAGCCATTCAAAGAGTCCGGACGCCAGAAACAGTGCAAGGATCCACGCAATGCATCTGCGCCCGAAATGCGCCTTCGGTTCAGTTTTCCGGAGATGCTTCGCCGAGCCGTCGACGCCCGCCGCAATGCGGATCGCAGCCGCAATGCAGACAGCAATGAGCACAACTGCCGAAGCGAACGCAAAGGGTGTCCAGCCGTTTCCGTGACGGAGGCCGTCCAGCAGATACCACGCTGTCACACCGCCCGCCGCACCGCCGACGAACCCGGCGATCAGCTTTGACGGAGAAAAGACATACTCTGTCTTTGGTTCCTCCGGCTTTTTCTGCGTGCTCCAGGAGGAGGTGCCGCTGCCGAAATTATTCTGCGCCGCAGGACTGCCCCACGGCTGTCCGCCGGACTGTGCAGAACCGCTGCCCCAGCCGTTTCCGCCGCCGGAACCGCTCTGACTGCTCCAGCCGCCGCTGTTCCATTCCGACACGCCGCATCCCCCTTCCGGATCATTGATACTGCCGGCTCATTTGCGCAGATACTTGAAATTCAGCGCCCGGACATAGTGGATATTCCGCGCACAGCTTGCGCCGGAGATCGGGATATCCCGCCGTTCGCCCTCATTATACTTGACCATTTCCGTCTCATCCTCGCCGGTGATCAGCGGAGAATGCATCACGCCGCCGAACTGCGCGGTCTTGAAATTCATGTTGTTCCATGCCGATTTCAGCGTCCGCCGGAAATCTTCGTCGCTCTGCAGCTCTGCGAGATACGCCACAAGCTGTGCATAGATCGCGTCCGCGCTGCCTGCCATCCGCAGCTTCATGATATTGCGGATATGCGGCGCTTCCATCGAGGTCGGAGACTCATTGCGCCAGAGCATCAGCTGATTGTTCAGCTCCGTGCGCACCGCCGTCAGCTGGTCAAGCATCAGTTTGTGGCACTGCCGGACGATATCCGCCGTGACTGCACGCTGATAGTGCTGCGAAAGCGTCTCCCAGACGGTACCCTCCGCAGAGGCGCCGTCCGGATGAAAGACCGTGTGGATCAGCTTCCGGATATCCGGCAGCAAAAGCGAAGGATCGGGAAGCTGTGCCGAAAGCCCTTTCAGCTGCGAGAAGATCATCACGCAGAATTCCTCCGGCGAGATCTCCCGCTGAATATAGTCCGCATACTGCGCAGACAATGCCCGCACATCAGCATTGAACGGCGTTCCGATCTGCTCCGGATGCTCCGTGACGGAATTCTCTGCCGGTTTTCTGCTAAACAGACCGCCGAACAGCCCCGATTTCTTCTTCACGGGCTCCTCGCGGCGCATCACAATATCGGTTCTGCGCTCAAATTCGTCCCTGTCGATCGGCACCGGCACATATCCGCACCATGCCGCAAGATTCCGGTTCACCTCCGCCATATCGTGCAGGGCAAGCCGTCTGAGCAGTTCTGCCCGCACCGCATCTGCCGCACCGGCCAGATCCACTTCCATTTCCGGCAGCGTCATGCGGCAGGCATTGTCCAGCATATCGCTGAAATATTGCAGCAGCGGAAGCTCTGCGGCATGTGTCTCCTGCAGGGTGAACGCGATCCAGGGGTAGCTTTCCTCCGTGAAATCGCCGCCGCTTTTCAGCAGACTGTTTGATTCCATGCTGTTCGCCTGCATATAGAGGATCTGTTCTCCGAGCCGCGACAGATAAACATCGCTGCTGCTTTCGGTCTGCCAGAACAGATGCACCATTGAAAGCTCCGGCGTGATCTGCCGGTTCTGCATATGCGCATGCAGTACGGGGCAGAGCTTTTCTGCATACTCATGGCAGCGTTTTGCGAGGATATCCTCATCCGTGAAGATCCGGTAGCAGGTCAGACGGAGAAGTGCCTCACCGGGCGGGCCGTAGATCTCGGTTTTCTGCGCCGTTTCGGTAAAGAGCAGCTTCACAAGGCTGCCCATCGCCTCCGCATCCTCCGCAAGCGCGATCACAGCGGTATGGATCTGGGCGGTGCCTGTCAGTTGAAAATAGCTTTTCCAGTCGTCCGAGCCCTTTTCCGGCAGCACGATCCCGTCCTCCGATGTCTCTGTCAGACAGAGCACATTCATATCCGAGGTGTTGTTCCGCAGGATCTGCGCAAGCACCCCGAGCTTCCGCGACGGATCCACGATCAGGAACCGCGTCGGCGAAAGCGAATGCCCGTGCTCCGTCATCAGCAGAGACTGAAAGAGCCGTCCCGTCTGGTTGAGCACATCAATGAAATTCAAGCACACCGCCCTCCTTTCCTTTTATAATATCAGCCGTTCAGGAATGTCTTTCTGAAGTAGCGGTCAAGCAGATCGTAGAATGCCTTGACCTGTCCCGCAAAGCCGTTCCCGCAGATCGGATCCGTGAATGAGGTATCCTTCAGATGCGTGAAATACTTCGGCGGCTCCGTCCGGATCGCTTCATCCAGATCCCGTCCGAGCATCTGCACCTTGTAGCCGTCGTTCGGGAACGACACGCCCTCCGTCAGATCCTCCAGC
>JAFZPL010000169.1 GCA_017550355.1 Oscillospiraceae bacterium
CGTCAATGCCGAGCTTGTGCATCAGGGCGCGTCCGCGCTCTTCGGTTTCCCGGCGGCTTTCGTGGTTCTTCTTCGACTTCACAGCCGGCAGGATGATGTTGTCAAGGATCGAGAGGTTTTTCATCATATACATCTGCTGGAAGATGAAGCCCATTTCGTCGAGGCGGAGCTGTGCAAGCTCCTTGTCCTTCATTTTGGCAGTGTTTCTGCCGTTGAACATCACTTCGCCGGCGGTCACTCTGTCCATGCCGGAGATGCAGTAGAGCAGCGTGCTCTTGCCGGAACCGGACGGCCCCATGATCGCAACCATCTCGCCCTCATTTACGGTGAGATCGACATTTTTCAGCACGTTGTTCTGGTGCTTGTTCACGATGTAGGTCTTGCAGAGACCTTTTGTCTGTAATACAGCGTTCATAATGATACCTCCTGATTGTTTCGGTCGGATAATTCGGGTTATTCAATGCTTGCCGTATCGGAAGCCTTGATGGTCTTGGTGTAAAATGCGGTGAGCATGGCACTGACTGCGGTCACGCCGATGATGAGCAGCGGGCAGATCACAAAGATTTCCGTTTTGTTGTAATCAAGCTTGACGCTTTCGATGCTGCCTGCCAGCGAGCAGCACGCCTTGAAGATCGGTTTGCTGACCGGCAGCGTCAGTGCCGCAGCGATCACGCTGGCGACGGCGGCAACGATCACAAAGCGGAGCGTATGCTGTGCAGTGATGCTTTTGCCGGAGATGCCGACTGCTTTCATCAGAGCGATCTCGCTCTTTTCCTTGGAGATGAAGCTGCGTTCCAGCAGGACAGCGATCAGAACAATGACGATGACGGTCAGCCCCATCATGAGATGCTGCATGGAGCGCATGCTGTCCGAAAGACCGATTGTTTTTCGGATCATTTCGTCGCCGGTGTAGATTTTGTCTGTGTTGTAAATGTCCTTGAGTTTTTCCTGATACTGTGCGATGGTTTTGCTGTCCGGATTGCCGTCAAAGGTGATCTGCAGTCCGACTAGGCTGGAGATTTTTGGGGGATCAATTTCGAAATCCTCATACATTCTTGCTGCATAGCCGCCGCCCTGGAATGAGGAGAACATGCCTGTGATCAGCAGCTTCCGGTCGGTGCCGTTGATGTTGGCTGTGATCGTGTCGCCGATCTCTGCGCCGAGTGCATCCAGCGCATATTTTGTCAGTGCCGTTTCATCCGGCTTTGTGGGTGCGCTGCCTGCATCATATTGAAGTTCCTCTGCGGAGATGCCCTTTGTGACGAAGTAGCAGATTTTTCGCTTTTTGTCCCGGTAGAATGTCTCGAAATTTGCGCCGTAGCTGATGGTGACTTTGCCGGGCATTCCTTCGCGTTCCAGCATTGCTTCTGCATCTGCTTTCATGGTGAGCGCTGCGTCTTTTTCCGTGAACAGAGCACCAAAATCGGACATTTCTGCGACGGACAGATCATGCTCTGCCGCGCCCATGAACGGTACCAGATTGTCGCTGGCAAGCGAATCTGCAAAGACGGAGAGCGAGGTGATCGTGAGCATGCAGAACACAAAGATCAGGCTGATGAGCGAAAACTGTTTCGGGGAGCTCAGAACATCGTTGCAGGAGAGGAAACCGGTGGACGGGAGCATGGAGCGTCCAAGATGCATGATGCTCTTTTTGCCGAAGCGTTCGCCGGTCTGACCGCTGCGCACGGCGTCGATGGCGGAGAGCTTCTTGACCTTTCGCGTGCAGCCCCAGCAGAAGAGCAGGATCAGCAGGACCACTGCGCTGACGCAGAGCAGGCCCATGATCGTGGTGCTGCCGCCTTCCAGCACAATATTGCTGGTGACGCTTTGCAGCATTGCTTTTTCCAGCGGAACAGAGACTGCAAAGCCGATGAGTGCGCCGATCGCTGCGATCGCAAGATACTTCGTGAAATACAGGCTGCGGATGCTGCCGTTGTTGATCCCGACTGCTTTCATGACGCCGATCTCGTGGAACTCCTCCGCGATGGTGAAGCCAACCGAGAACCGGATCACGGCAAAGGAAACGATCATCAGCAGGACACTGATCACAAGCATGATGAATGCAAGCATGATATCGTAGAGAAAGCCGCTTTTGATGGCCGCTTTATCATAAACGTAAACATTGTCCATGCCGTTCAGCGCATCTCTGACTGCCTGCGGATCATCTGTTGCAACGAAGAAGAAATTCTCTGCCCAGACCGCAGAAAGCAGCGGATTCTCTTTCAGTGTGCTGTAATCCTCAGCGGAAAGCAGAATACGGGGAGAAGTATCCGATGCGCCGCCCATGATGATATCCTTCATTTGTCCGTCAAAGATGAATGTCATGTGCGTATCGCCGATGTCCAGCTTGACCTTGTCGCCGACGGAAAGGCCGCTGCTGTTGCAGAAGGTTGCGTTTGCGTAGATGTGGCCTGCCTCGACGTCTTTGATGATCTCGTTTTCCTGCGTGAAATAGTTGACGCCCATATCATCCTCGGAAAACAGGCGCGTGATATTGAAGAAGTTGGCCATTTTCTCGCCGTCAACGGAGAAATTGCCGGATTCCATGACCACAAGCTGCGGTTCCGTCTTGATCGACTGTACGCCGGAAATGCCGCGGAGGGTTGGCTCCAGATCCATCGATTGCAGCGCCATAACCACGGTTTCCGGAACCTCGGCAAGCTCAACATACCGGTCAAGCCCGCCCGTCACAGCGACGATGTTGTTGACTGCTGCGGAAGCGAACATTGCGGACAGCACCACGAACAGCAGCAGGATGATGTTCATGGTCTTTTTGCGCCGCAGATCTTTTTTCAGGATTCTCCAGAACATAATGTGTACCTCTTTTCTGTTGGTTTCAGGGGTTCCTCCTGTCTATGGCCAGATTATACCACAGAAATTCTTAACAAGTCTTTAACTTTGGAAAATCACGCAGAATCTGGAAAATCATATATACCGGCAGAAAAAGGGGCTATAGACATATACTATATATAAAGAGGGGATTATTCTGGAACGAAACGTATGTTTTGAATCGGGCGGCGATACATCGCGAAATATCGTAAAATCGCGCAGTTCTGCAAATCATTATACAGAAAATCGAATCGGATTCATTTTTCAAAATTGTTCAACCCTCACAAAGACAACAGGAAATAAGAGTCCGTCTATTGACAAACAAAGTGATTGGTGCTATAATGTTAGTTGTATATGTGCGCAGTCAGGGACTATTGCGCGGTTCCCGGCGGGATGCAGACGGCTGGTTTCGCAGTACGGCAGGCAGGCTCCGGGAAAGAAAAAGATTATAAAACGGAGGATGAACATATGAAGATCACAGTTGCAGGCGTTGGCTATGTCGGGCTTTCCCTCGCGGTTCTTCTGGCACAGAATCATGAAGTCACCGCAATCACCACGACAGATGCAAAGGCAGAAAAGCTGAACAAGTTTATCAGCCCGATTCAGGACGATGAGATCGAGCGTTTCTTTCGGGAAGCAAATGCAGGCGAGCGCAAGCTGAATCTGCACACTACCACGGACAAGGCTTCGGCTTACGGAAACGCAGAGCTCGTGATCATCGCAACGCCGACCAATTATGACGACGAGCATCATTTCTTCGATACTTCCGCTGTGGAGGACGCGATCGAGTGGACACTGAAGGTGAATCCGGACGTTCTCATGGTGATCAAGTCCACGATCCCTGTCGGCTACACTGAGTCCGTCAAGAAGAAGTACGGCATCAAGAATATCATTTTCAGCCCGGAATTCCTGCGTGAATCCAAGGCACTGTATGACAATCTGCATCCGTCCCGCATCGTGGTCGGCGCAGAGGATGACCAGAAGAAGGAAGCACAGATGTTTGCAGATCTGCTTCTGGAGGGCGCAAGAACCGAGGAGAAGAGAGCCGGTCAGCAGCCGCAGGATATCAAGCAGCTGATCACACATCCGACCGAGGCAGAGGCGATCAAGCTCTTCGCAAACAGCTATCTTGCAGTCCGTGTGGCATATTTCAATGAGCTCGACACCTATGCACAGTCCGTCGGTCTTGATACACAGGAGATCATCGACGGCGTCTGCATGGATCCGCGTATCGGCGGCCATTACAACAACCCGTCCTTCGGCTACGGCGGCTACTGCCTCCCGAAGGATACCAAGCAGCTTCTCGCGAACTATGCGGGCATCCCGCAGGCGATGATCAAGGCGGTCGTCGATGCGAACGATATCCGCAAGCAGTTTGTCGCGGACGCGATCGCTGCGAAGAACCCTGCAAAGGTCGGCGTGTACCGTCTGACCATGAAGTCCAACAGCGACAATTTCCGTGCATCTGCCATTCAGGGCGTGATGCAGAAGATCAAGGCAAAGGGCATCCCGATCGTGATCTACGAGCCGACGCTCGCAGACGGCAGCGAGTTTGCCGGATTCGCGGTCGTGAATGATCTCGCAAAATTCAAGGCAGAGTCCGATGTGATTCTTGCAAACCGCTTCGACGAGGATGTGCTCGGCGATGTGAAGGAAAAGGTATACACCAGAGACCTGTTCAGAAGAGACTGAGCAGAGCAATCCATTCATTCTGATATAGTAAAGGGAAGATTGATTGATGAAAATCGCTGTTGCCGGCACGGGATATGTCGGCTTGAGTCTGGCAGTGCTGCTTTCACAGCACAATCATGTGACCGCTGTGGATATCGTACCTGAAAAGGTTGCGATGATCAATCGCTGGAAAAGCCCCATTCAGGACGATTATATCGAAAAATTTCTCGAAGAGCATGAGCAGAGAGGGCTTGACCTCACTGCGACAACGGACGGTGCCGCAGCGTATGCGGACGCAGATCTCGTGATCATTGCTGCACCGACCAACTATGATCCGCAGAAAAACTTCTTTGACTGCTCTGCTGTGGAAGCCGTGATTGACCTGGTGCTGAAAAGCTCCGAAACGGCAGTTATGGTGATCAAATCGACAATTCCCGTCGGATATACGGAGTCTGTGAGAAAGAAATTCGGCACGGACCGCATCATTTTCAGTCCGGAATTTCTGAGAGAATCCAAAGCGCTCTATGACAACCTCTATCCGAGCCGCATTATCGTCGGCTGCGACGATAAGAGCAGAAAGGCAGCGGAAACGTTTGCCGGACTGCTTGCAGAAGGCGCAGAGAAGAAGGATATTGACATCCTCTTCATGGGATTTACCGAGGCAGAGGCTGTAAAGCTCTTTGCGAACACCTATTTAGCGCTCCGTGTTTCCTATTTCAACGAGCTGGACACCTATGCTGAGCTGAAGGGACTGGACACCCAGGCAATCATCAACGGCGTCTGTCTGGATCCCCGCATCGGCAGCCATTATAACAATCCGTCCTTCGGCTACGGCGGATACTGCCTGCCGAAGGATACCAAGCAGCTTCTCGCAAATTATCAGGATGTGCCGGAGGATCTGATCCGTGCGATCGTTGAATCGAACAAGACGCGCAAGGACTTCATTGCGGACAGAGTGCTTCAGCTTGCGGGCGGCAACAGCTACACCGGCGGATATGTCGGAGAAAAAGAAATTGTGATCGGCGTTTACCGCCTGACGATGAAGAGCAACAGCGACAATTTCCGCCAGAGCTCCATCCAGGGCGTGATGAAGCGCATCAAGGCGAAGGGCGCGACTGTGATCGTGTATGAGCCGACGCTTGAGAACGGCACCACGTTTTACGGTTCAGAGATCGTGAACGATCTGGAGGCTTTCAAGGCAAGATCGCAGGCGATCATCGCAAACAGAGTGAGTGCAGATCTGGAAGACTGCATGGAAAAGGTCTATACGAGAGATCTGTTCCGGAGAGATTAATGGAAATGGAGAATTTGCTGTGAATTATATTATTTTTGGCGGATCGGGCTTCATCGGAACGCATCTGATCCACCTCCTAAACGAAGAATGTGTCAAGCCAGGTGATAAGATTTATGACCTGGACATTGTTATGCCCGGTGAAGAGGGCGTTGTCCCCGGCATTGTGGAAAAGAACGAGGGTGTGGAGTATATCAGACTGGATGTGCGCAAGCCGATCGACTTCCCGTTCACGCCCACGCCGGACGATATCATCTTCAACCTCGCAGCAGTTCACCGCACGCCCGGTCATCCGGACAAGGCATATTTCGAGACGAATATCCGCGGCGCCGAGAATGTGACGGCTTTTGCGGAGAAGTACGGAATCAAAAAGATCCTGTTCACGTCTTCGATTGCGCCCTACGGTGCAGCCGAAAAGCTGAAGAAGGAGACGACACTCCCCACCCCGAACACGCCTTACGGCATTTCTAAGCTGGTTGCCGAGAAGATCCACATCACTTGGGTTGAGAAGGCAGATGACAGAGAGCTGACGATCGTGCGTCCCGGCATTGTCTACGGCAAGGGCGAGCACGGCAATATGACCAGACTCTACAAGGGCATTAAGGGTCACTACTATTTTTACGCAGGCCGCAAGGACACCGTGAAGGCATGCATCTACGTGAAGGAGCTTGTGCGCTTCATGAAGTACCGCATCATCGACAACAGCTTCAAGGGCTATGATATCATCAACTGCACCTTTGAGCCGGCATTCACGATTGAACAGATCTGCGAGGCAATGAAGGCATCCACGGATCTGGCAGGACGGAAAATCCCGCAGATTCCGGGCGGACTGCTCATGACGGCGGCCAAGGTGCTCGGACCGATCGGCGGCAAGAAGGTCGGCATTCATCCCGACAGAGTGAAGAAGCTGATGATCAGTACGAATATCAGCGGCAAGAAGCTGGCACATATGGATTACAAGTTCCACTATACCCTTGAAGAGAGCTTCAGGGACTGGTTTGAGGACTGCAACACGGAGGGGCTGTTCTGACAGCCGCGTAGGAGTATACGGATGAAAAAAAAGGTATTACTGATCGCGCCCCTGTTCTTTGACTATTACAAAGACATGATGGATGAGCTGCGTATGATGGGATATGATGCAGATTATATCTGTGACGCACCGAGCAATTCCAATCTTTCCAAGGCTGCCGGACGAATCAATAAGGATCTCATCAAGCGTTCCACCGAAAAATATTTCAGCGAGTCTGTTCTGCCGCGGATCAGCGCAGAGACATATGACTATGTTCTGGTCGTTGCAGGCATGACATTCGCCTTTGATGCGGATATGATGCGGATCATCCGGAAAAAGCAGGAGAACGCAAAATTCTGCATGTATCAGTGGGATTCCGAGAAGAACCTGCCTTATTCCACCGGTATCCATCCTTTCTTTGACAGCCTGTTCACGTTTGACCGCTTCGATGCAGAGCGCGACAGCAAGTATCATTTCCTGCCGCTGTTCTACAACCGGACATTTGAGGCGATCGGCAGCAGTCCTGCACGCCGCACCAGAGTCGACTGCTTTTATGTCGGCACTGCGCATCCGAAGAAGTATCAGGAAGTCAACGAGATGGCGAATGCACTCAAGGATCAGCTCCCGCGGCAGTTCATCTATCATTACATGCCCTCAAAGCTGAAGTATTTCTACCACAAGGTGCTTGCACCGGAGTTCCGGCATGCAAAACTCTCCGGCTTCCAGACGGAGAAGCTGTCGAAGGATCAGATCGCAAATATCATGTCGGTGACGAAGTGCGTTCTTGATGCACCGCAGGCGGGACAGACCGGTCTGACGATCCGCACGATCGAGTGTCTGGGTGCAAAAAGAAAGCTGATCACAACGAACAGCGACATTGCAAACTATGATTTTTACAGACCGGAGAATATCCTCATTTTTGACGGAAATGTCGATTTTAACGGTCCGTTCTTCACATCGCCGTATGTTGAGCCGGACAAGGATGTTTATGAGGCATATTCTCTGCGAAGCTGGCTGAAGAGCATTCTGGGATAAGGAGAATTGAGATGCATCCGATAAAGCTAATCTGGGCAATGAGAGCCGTTGTCTATAAACTGTCGTTCGGGAAGATCGGATTCAGATCCTATATCGGAAAACCTCTGTATATCGAGGGCAGACAGCGCATCGCAGTCGGAAGCAGAACGCGGATTTTTCCCGGCATGCGTGTCGAAGCAATCGGCAAGGGACGCGTGATCATCGGCAGCAATACCGTGATCGAGCAGAGAGCACACATCATTTCAATGGACGATGATCTGGTGATCGGAAACGATGTCACGATCGGTCCGAATGTCTTTATCACAAATGTGAACCACAAGTATGAAGATGTCAGCAAGAGCGTCATGGATCAGGGACATGTGATCCGGAAGACAAAGATCGGTGACGGCTGCTTCATCGGCTACGGTGCTGCGATCCAGGCGGGTACAGTTCTGGGAAAGCACTGCATCGTCGGTTCAAATTCTGTTGTGAAGGGTGTGTTCCCGGATTACTGCGTGATCGTCGGATGTCCCGGCAGAATCATCAAGAAGTATAACCCGCAGACGAAAAAGTGGGAAAAAGTATAAGAAAGTGAGTTCCGAAATGAGTAAGAAGCCTTCTGTCTCTGTTTGCGTCGCAACTTACAACGGCGAACAGTATATCGCTGCACAGATCGAATCCATTCTTGCGCAGCTGAGCGAAGAAGATGAGATCATCGTGAGCGATGACGGATCCAGCGATCAGACCAAAGCTGTCGTGGAAGAGCTGATGAAAAAGGACGGCCGTATCAGAATGACTGACGGTCCGCATGACGGTTTTTCCAAGAATTTTGAGAATGCGGTGAAGCAGGCACGGAATGAAATCGTGCTGTTTTCGGATCAGGATGATATCTGGGAAGAGGGCAAAGTCGAACAGATGAAGAAGATCTTCCGTGCAAAGCCGGAGATTACGACGATCCTGCACGATATGGCAACCTTCCGCAATGACAGCCTGATCAACACGGATGAGATCGCGATCAGCTATCACGGCGGCGTTCTGCGCAATTTTATCAAGAGCTCTTACTGGGGCTGCTGCATGACAGTGAAGAGAGAATTCCTGATGCAGTTCATCCCGTTCCGCGCACATTGCGTCGGACACGATCAGCTGATCGGTCTGATGACAGAAAAGCACGGAAAAGCGCTGTATCTGAACCAGAAGCTCCTCTGGCACAGACTGCACGGAGCAAACACCTCCAATAGGAGAACCGTGAAGCAGATGATCGTTTTCAGATATGAGCTGACGAAAGACTTCATTGAGGCAGAAAAGCAGTACAAAAAACACAAGCGCTGAGAAAGCGGCTGGCTGACGGTGATGCGGTTCCGGATGCGTTTTCCGGAACGCTGTTTTCCGTATCAGTGAGCTGCGGGCAGAAAGTGAGTCTTCTGCCGGTCGCCTTCCTTTGTGAAAGAGTATGCAGAGGATTGTCTGAACAGAATATGAAATCAAGATTTATAAGGATGTTTGAACATGATTGATTTTTTCACACTGGGTGTCTATTCTGCGGTGTTTTTTCCGGCGATCCTGCTGTTTTATTTTTCAGACAAACACAAGAGCAAAAACGGGAAGATCTTTTTCGGCGGCCTGGCAATTCTGATGTTGTGCCTGCTGGCAGGCTTCCGCGCCAACAGCGTGGGACGCGATATCAATGTTTACGTAACAAACAATTTTCAGTTTTTCCGGTCATCGGGTTCGTTCCTCGGCTCGATGAAACAAGCAACCAATTTAGGGCTTGAGCCCTTATTTTGTCTCCTGTTGTATATTACATCGCGTTTTTCCGGCGATGCATGGCCGATGCTGTTTGCAATGCAGCTGATGACGATCCTGCCTGTTTATCTGGCGGTTCTGAAGTGGAACAAGGAAAAAAGAGTTCCTGTCAGCTTTGCAATGGCTGTTTATATATTCGTTCTCTATAATAATTCCTATAATATTATGCGCCAGAGCATGGCGACTGCATTCGTGTTCCTCGGTACAACCTATCTCTTGTTTTATACGGACAAGAATCCGCTGAAAGCATTGTTGTTCCGCAAAGACAGGCAAAAGGAGAAATGGATCGCGATCGGAGCCTTTGTCTGCGCATATTTTCTGCATAAGAGTGCGCTGATCGGACTGGCACTCGTGCTTCTCGCATTCTGGCTGAAGAACAAGCCAAAGCGGATCGTTGTCATCATTCTGATCGGTGCAATCATCGGGTTCTATTTCCTGAAAACGATTTGCATGTTTCTGATGTCAAAGGTCCAGCTTTCGGCATCTTTTACTTATTATATCAATGTTTTTGTCCTGCAGACGATCAAAAAGTCATGGATGCAGGATCATTATTCGATCTTTATGCTGTTCGACATCACAGTCAGGACAGCGGTGCTCTTTATACCGTTCCTTCTGCTCAGAAAGGAAGACGAAAAGGAACACTGTCTCAGGACGATGACTGTGCTTGGCTATATTGTCTATGCACTGCCGTGGATCACAATGAAAACAGCCTACGGAAACCGCATCGCGCTGTATACAGATTTCTTTCTGATTATCCTGATCCCGCTCTGGACAAGAGAAAAGTTCAGCAGAGGACAGGGCGGCCGTTTCTTTATTTCCATGATCATGTGGGTGTATTGGTTCATGCTGATCATGTGCTTCAAGTGGGCTGATGCAGGTGTTTACAAGTTCAGGTTTTAAGGAGATCATTACAGAATGAAAAAAATGCTTTACATTACGACCTATGAGGTGAAAAAAGAGGCGACCGGAATTGAATACAAGATCTATAAACAGATCCAGCTTTTCAGATCCTGCGGATATGATGTGAAACTGTTCAATCATTTCGCCGATGAGCGTCTTGTGATCAAAATGCTGCACCTGCTCCCTTTTCTCGATGTCAGATACAACTACGATGAGATTGCAAAGGAGAAGAATGTCAGCGCGGTCTACATCCGGTATTTCTTCTGCGATGCAAAGCTGATCAAAACGCTGAAAGTGCTGCGGAAGAATAATCCGGGCATTAAGATTATCGTTGAGATCCCGACATATCCTTACGACGGTGAGAAGAAGTTTGCAGTGAAGCTGTTCAAGGATTATGCTCACCGTAAGGAAATGAAAGGTCTCGTCGACAGGATCGTCACATTTTCGGATGACAAGCAGATCTTCGGGATCCCCACGCTCGTTATTTCCAACGCCGTGGATATGCAGAAGATCACGATCAATCAGTTCACGGATCCCGGCGACGGACGGATCCATCTTGCAAGCGTTGCACAGTTCGGATTCTGGCACGGATATGACCGGATGATCGAAGGACTGCATCAGTATTATGAAAAGGGCGGAAAGCAGAAGTTCTGCTTCCACATCGTCGGCTATGCACAGTCGGCAAAGGTTCAGAATGAATATGAACATCTGGTGGAAAAATATCACCTGAAAGATGATGTGATCTTCCACGGCAAGCAGTTCGGCGAAGCGCTGGATAAAATCTATTCGATCTGCTCTCTCGCTGTGGATTCCCTGGGCAGACACCGCAGCAAGGTGTACTACAACAGCTCGCTGAAGGGTAAGGAATATATGGCAAAGGGAATCCCGATCATTTCCGGCGTGAACACTGAAATGGACAGAGAGGCAGGTTATCCGTATTACTTCAGAGCACCTGCGGATGAAACGCCGGTCGACTTTTTCGCAGTGGAGAAGTTTTATCATCAGGTTTATGATACAAGATCGCATGAACAGGTCGCAGAGGAAATGCGTGAATACTGCGGAACGCATTTCGACTTTGTGCATGCTTACAAGCCGCTGATCGATTTCCTGAAGGTGTGCAATAAAGGAGACTGACAGACGGCGTTAGGAG
>JAFZPL010000170.1 GCA_017550355.1 Oscillospiraceae bacterium
GGCGGTGCGGCACATTCCGATTATCCGCTTACCATCGGCGACTGCCCTGAAACCCACCGCGGCTCGCAGGCAGAATTCGCAACTGTCCGCGTGTATGACAAGGCACTCACCGCAGCCGAACTGCAGTCCCAGAACACCGATTCTCCGGCCTATGGCGCAACAGACAGCGACGTCGCACTCTGGCTTGATTTCAGCGCTAAGGCAGATCCGGTGATCGCACAGCCCATCGAAGAAGTTGTGCTCGGCGACGTCAACTGCGACGAGAGCGTCACCGTTGCGGATGCTGTCATGCTGGCCCGCGTCCTCGCAGAAGATGCGACAGTCAAGGTTTCCGAGCAGGGACTTGCAAACGCTGACATGAACGAGAACGGCGGAACCGATCAGGAAGACCTGACCAAGCTCCTCCGCAAGCTCGCAGGCTACAAGGACTAAACCACAAATAGAACGGAAAGCCACAGAAAAAGTACTCTCAAACGCGCACTCCCGCACACATTTGACCGTGCGGGAGCATGCGCACCAAGCCATATTCTTTACAGGGGGATTCTGATATGAGTCAAACGAAAAAAACAGCATGGATGCGTTCCGCTGCCATGCTCTGTGCCGCAGTTCTTTCCGCAGGCGCCTGCAATCTCTCCGGAATGCAGATCCCGAAGGTGTTTGCAGCAGATGAAACCGCACTGTATGTCTCTCCGGACGGCAGCGACACCAACCCCGGCACCCTCGAAAAACCGCTCAAGACGCTTGCAGGCGCAAGAGACGCTGTCCGCAAGATCAATTCCAATATGACCAAGGATATCGTGGTCTATCTGCGCGGCGGCACGTACCGTCTGACCGAATCGGTCAAATTCGGCGTCGAGGACTCCGGTTCCGGCGGATACAAGATCGTTTACCGCGCCTATGAGGACGAAACGCCGGTCATCAGCGGTTCTGTCCCCGTTACCGGCTGGAAGAAATCCGAGGGCAAGCTCTATGAAGCGCCGCTCGACCGCGATTACAAGATGCGCAATTTCTACATCAACGATCACCGCGCCAACATGGGCAGCATCCGCGCAGAAGCAAAGGGCGGATACGGCACCTACGGCATCACCGCCGGACAGGCAGACTGGGCGTGGGATTCCGGCATGAAGAGCGACGGTATCAAATACGATCCGAACGCGTTTCCTGCGACCTACACCAATAAGGACGATCTTGAAGTCGTCAACGGCACCACATGGAACGAGAATATCGTCTGCTCGCGTGATCTGAAGATCGAAGGCGGCGACCTCGTGCTCTATCTCCAGCAGCCCTACGGCGCGATCGCACAGACACCGGGCTGGGGCGCAGGCTTCTCCTGCGGCGGCTGGCATACCATCTATAATGCATATGCCTTTGTCGACGAACCGGGCGAATATTACTTCGACAAGACTGAACACAAGGTGTACTATTATCCTTACGAATGGGAGGATATGAGCACTTCCGTCGGTGAGGCGCCGATGGTCGATGAGCTGCTCGTCATCGCGGGCAACTCCACAACCGACCGCGTGCATGACCTCGAATTCAGCGGCATCACCTTTGCGCACACCGACTACAACCTCACGGATGTTGCAGGTTCGCACGGCAAGACCACCTGTCAGGCAGCGCAGACCTACAATGCCTTCGCAGATTCCAACTGGCACAAGTACATCTACGAAATGGTCGATACGCTCCCGGCAGCGATCAACGTCACCTCCTGCGACAACATTACCTTCACGCGCAACGTCGTCAAGCATACCGGCGCAGACGGCATCTCCATGACCAACGATGTTGTGAACAGCACGATCACCGGCAACTATGTCACCGATATCACCTCCTCCGGCATCACCATCGGCCACCCGCAGCATGTGTACATCGGCGACAAGGCAACCCGTCCGCGTGAAAAGTTTGATGTCGGCGTCGAAGGTCTCTGCAAGAACAGCCTCGTCGCGGACAACCTGCTCTATGATATCTCCGTCGTTCACGGCTTCGGCGGGTGCGCAGCAATCACCGTCTATTTCGGCGACGGCATCCAGCTTCTGCGCAATCAGGTCGAGAAAACCGCTTACAACGGCATCCACCTCGGCTGGGCGTGGTGCGAATTTCCTGATTCCACCAGCTGCAAGAATATCACGATCAACAATAACCGTGTCATCAACTGCCTGAACCGTCTGCACGACTCCGGCGGCATCTACACCATCGGTCAGATGCCCGGCACGGTCATCAATGAAAACTATGTCATCGGCATTCCGGCAGGCGGCCCCGGCTGGCCGACCTACGGTCTCCACAACGACGAAGGCACTGCATACATCGAGGAATGCGACAATATCCTCGATATCTCTCCGGACGTTACCTACACGATCAACTGTGAGGATTACGGCAAAAAGCACGACCTCACAATCCTCCGCACCTACGCAACCGTCAAGAAAATGGGCATCAACCCGCCCTCCAGCCGCATCGACGATCCGATCGTCGTTTCGGACAATGTCTGGCCGCAGCCGCAGTATGAGATCTGCCTGCGCTCCGGTCTGCAGGATCAGTACCGCTACATGATGCCCGAAGGCATGATGACCGACGCGGATTACATCTTCCCGGCAAGCTGCGCATCCAAGTGCGGCGCAAGTCTCCCGATCCGCAGCGCCGGCACCGGCAAGACCGTCTGGATCGCACCGGACGGCACCACCACCTTTAAGGCGGGCGCATCCATGACCAAGACAACCGGCAAATCCACCAAGATCACCACGCCGAGCGAATCCGGCGAATACCGCATCTACGTGACCGACTCTACCGGCAAGATCCTCAGCAAATCCCAGCATCTCCTGCGCCTCAACGGCACCGCGACCATGGTTGATGCATCCTCTGCGGAGATCAAGGAGGGCGTTGACCTCGAAAACTGCGAAGAGGGCGGCTCTGATGTCGCATACATCGAAGACGGTGACTACATCGGCTTCAAGGGCGTCGATTTCGCAGGCGGCGCAGAATCCATCGACCTGCGCGTTGCTTCTCCGAACAGCGGCAACTCCATCGAGATCCGTCTGGACAGCCCGACCGGCAAGCTGATCGGTACGGCAGATGTCCCCGAAACCGGCGGCTGGCAGACATGGAAGACCGTGAATGCCGCACTCGAAAAGGCAACAGGTGTGCATGATATGTATCTGGTGTTCAAGGGCGGCGAAAGCTATCTGTTCAATTTGCAGGGCTACAAGCTCATCATCCCGGGCGGCGATGAAGTCAAATACGGCGACCTGGACTATAACGACACCATCGATGCAAGAGACCTGACGCTGCTCAAGCGGCTCGCACTCGACGGCGATTATACGCCGGCAGCCGACGTGAACGGTGACGGCGGCGTGGATGCTGCCGACGCAAAGGAAATGGCTGATTTCCTCATCGGAAAGATCAAGGCATTCTCCGCAGCGTAACCGATTCTTTCAAGCATACTGCCATAGCATTCCTGATTCATCGTCAGGAATGCTATGGCTTTTCTGTCTGTATGAAAATCATTGCTATTTATGTTAAATATAAAAAATAATGCTTTCTTAGAAAACGTGTGTAAGATATCTGCGAAAAAAACGACTTAGTGTACAGGGGGGTGAAACATCCATGGAAAACAGCCGGATCATTGCACTGCTGCAGAAGCGCGATGAACAGGCGCTCGCAGAAATCCGCAGCAAATACGGCAGTCTTTGCTTCCGCATTGCAGAGCAGATACTGGACAATGCCGAAGACGCAGAGGAATGCGTCAATGAAATGCTGCTGGCAGTCTGGAACAGCGTCCCCCCACATGTCCCAAATCATCTGGAAGCCTATCTCGTGACCTTGCTCCGCCGTGCCGCGACCGACCGGCTGCGCAGTCTCACCCGTCAGAAACGCGGCGGATCGCAGACAGCTCAGACGCTGGATGAACTCGCTGAGGTGATCCCGTCGCAGGAGACCGTGGAATCCGCGGTCGACCGGCGTGAGCTGACGGCAGCGCTGCGTTCCTTTCTGGATGCACTGCCGGAAAAATCGCGGGAAATATTCATGGAGCGATATTATTTTGCAAAGCCTGTCCAGATGATCGCAGAATCACGCAGCATGCAAATCAGCGCAGTCAATGTACTGCTGCACCGCATACGAAAGAAGCTGAAAAAGCATCTCGAAAAGGAGGGATTCTTTTGAAACCAATGGATATTCTTGATGCACTGAGCGATCTGCCGGAGGAATATGCAGCGTTCGAGGTTCAGAAGGCGGACCTGCAAGGATCCTCCGATACGGCGCAGACAGCACCGGCGCACAAAGAAAGGATCGTTATGAATCATACAGCCAGAATCACACAAACACCGCACAGAGCCAGCATAGCGGGCATCGCGGCGGCAATCGCGCTCTGTGTCGGACTCAACGCCGCACTGATTTTCGGGATCGCAAGCCTGAAACAGGATCCCAACACGCAAATGCCCGGCTCCGAACCGCCCGTGCAGGAAATCACCACGAATGCAGAGACAGTTGCCGTGGTGACACCGGATCTGATCGGCAAAGACTGGAAGACCGTAAA
>JAFZPL010000171.1 GCA_017550355.1 Oscillospiraceae bacterium
GTGATGTTCATCACATCATAAGGAACATTTCTCTGAGCAGTGCCGATAATTTTGATCGTACCCATAACAAGGAACTCCTTTCATGTATTGTCTATATTATAACATATTGCGTTTGATTAATCAATACAGAGAGCGAAAAAACAAGGCATACCCCTTGACATCATCGAAATATTGCGCTAAGATTATAGATGTACAAGGGTATGTCATAGATTTTTAGGAGGTAATCTATGGCAACTATAAAGAAACGTGGCGACAGCTACCTTATCAGAGTGAGCTGTGGCTACGATGTAAACGGTAAACACATGGAGCAGTCCATGACTTGGCGACCCGAAGAGGGTATGACGAAGAAGCAGATCGAAAAGGAACTGAACAGACAAGCAGTAATGTTCGAGGAAGCTGTCAACCACGGCTACAAGACTTCTGCTATGAAGTTTCAGGAACTTGCGGAGGAATGGTTCGAGAACTACGCTAAGAACACTCTCAGAAGCACTACATACGAGCGTATGCTCCAGCTCACGCACCGTGTCTATCCTGCAATAGGTCATCTGCGTATCGACAAGATAACCGCAAGGCATTTGCAGGGATTTGTGAACTCTCTCGCCAAAGAGGGAGCGAACGAAAAGACGGGCAAGCCCCTCGCACCCAAGACGATCCGTCACAATCTCAGCTTCATCTCGGACGTGTTCAGCTACGCTGTCCGTATGGACTTGGTATCTGATAATCCGTGCAGGAAAGTGACTATCCCGAAAGGCGAGGTCAAGGAGAAGCCTATCTACTCTCAGGAGGAAATCGCACAGCTTCTTACGGCTATCAACGGCGAGGACACGAAGTACAGAGCTTTCTTCTACTTGATCGCATACAGCGGTTTCCGCAGGAGCGAGATGCTCGGTCTTGAATGGAAGGACATCGACTTCGAGAACAACATCATCAGTATCAAGAGAACGAGTAACTACACGGCGGAGCGTG
Organism: Oscillospiraceae bacterium; assembly: GCA_017550355.1. Taxonomy (GTDB): domain Bacteria; phylum Bacillota; class Clostridia; order Oscillospirales; family Ruminococcaceae; genus Firm-04. The sequence continues at coordinate 967 of JAFZPL010000171.1, forward strand.
GCATCTACACGGACACCACAAAGACCAAACGCTCGAAGCGTGTGCTGAAGATCAGTCCGTACATTATGGGTATCCTCAAAGAGCTGAAAGACGAGCAGGACGAGGAAGCACTCAGGCTTGGTGACAAATGGGTGGAGAGTGACAGGCTGTTCGTCAAGTGGGACGGCAGTCCGATGAACAATCAGACACCCTATGGCTGGCTCAAAGAGTTCTGCGAAAAGAACGATATGCCTTTCTACGGTATTCACAGCTTCCGTCACTTCGCAGCTTCTGCCCTGATCTCGTCGGGGCTTGATGTGGTCACGGTATCGGGAGCGTTAGGGCATTGCAATTCGGGAACGACTTTGAACGTCTATGCTCATATGTTCCAGACTGCACAGGCGAGAGTGGCTCAGGCAATGGACGGAGCGTTCAGCTTTCTTCCGCAGGATAGCACAAGTTAAAACAAAGCTGTCCGCTACATAATCGCAATAGCGGACAAGTAGCGGACAAACCCTATTTTCAGTATAAAAGAAAAACTCGGAAACGGCGATATTACGCTGTTTCCGAGAACGTTGAATGGTGACCCGTACGGGAATCGAACCCATGATTACGCCGTGAAAGGGCGTCGTCTTGACCTCTTGACCAACGGGCCATGAAAAAATGGCTGCGACTGGACTTGAACCGGTGACCGATCGGGTATGAACCGATTGCTCTAGCCAACTGAGCTACGCAGCCATATTCAGTCGCTCTCTGCAAGCGACTTTATTATTATACACATATCGGGATCAAAAGTCAATAGAGAATGACGAATTCTGTTTGATTGCACAGAATGGTGGCTGCTTGTATTCGTAGATATGGCATTCACGCACAAATGAAAATGCACAGCATAAGATTGCTGTGCATTCGGTTTCACAGGGAAAGAAAATTTTTCACGAGGATCTGCATGAGTTCGTCGCGGTCGATGTGCCGGATCTCGCTGCGTGCATTGTTATGTACGGTGATGTAGGTGGGATCCTCCGAGAGGATGTAGCCGACGATCTGGTTGATGGGATTGTATCCCTTTTCACGGAGTGCGTTATACACAAGCTGCATCGTTTCCCGGATCTGTTTCTCGCGTTCATCGCCCAGGCTGAATGTGATTGTTTTCTCTGACATAGTGCAAACCCCTTTCTGTTATGAATCGTTCAGCATTGAAATCTGGATATACTTCCTCAGTTTATGTATACCATTATACATCATATTCGCATAAATCGCAAGGTCTTTGCAGGAATTTTGTCGGTATTCACACTTTCAACACGCCGAAACTAGCGAATATGTACAGATGCCGGAAAACGGCATCTGTACGGCACTCCGTTCAGCAGCAGCCGCTGCGCTTCTCAAAGGAATTGCAGTCGACGCACTCCTTCACAGAAGGATCGCTTTCATGCGTGCCGATGCTCACAACATCCAGTGTGCAGAAATTCTCGCTGCACAGATTGTGACGGCACTGATCCACGGTGCAGTGGATATTGGGGTTCTTGTGCTTCTCCATCCGGTCTTCCTCCTTCCGGCAGCGGAATGGATGATCGCTGTCTGATATCATCATATCCACTTTCTGCGGGATTATGCATAGCAATTGAATTTTACAGCAGATACGCGGAAATCAGCACAGTTTTCCGGAAAAATCAAAATGCACCGGATTACATAGCAAACAAGAGAAAAACGAAGAAAAGTACAGGAACTTTTACGAAAATGGTTCTATTTCACGCCTCATGCTGTTTTTGTTGATATTTCACACTTGCAAATTTGCAAATTATATGATAAAATGAAATCACAGCAATACGCAGGCACCGATGATGAAAGGAGGAATCGGGATGGTATATCTGATTTTTTGGGGAGTGATCTTTGTAGCAACAGTCATTGCAGAGGCCATGTCCATGCAGCTTGTGAGCATCTGGTTTGCATTCGGCGCGGCAGGTGCGTTCTGCGCGACATTAGCCGACTGGGGATTCACGGCACAGCTTACTGTTTTCGTGCTGGTTTCCGGTCTTCTGCTTCTGATTACCAGACCGCTTCTGAAAAAGCTGCGTGTCAAGCACACCCCGCCGATGAATGCGGAAAAAGGCATCGGCGAAACGGCCGTCGTGATCGAGGAGATTGATCCGGAGCGCGGCACCGGCAGAGCGCGGCAGGGCGGTGTTGACTGGATGGCAGTCTCGGAAACGGGCGTCGTGATCCCGGTCAACAGCATCGTGATCATTTCGCAGATCGACGGTGCAAAGCTGATCGTTCGTCCGGAGCATCTCAGCTGAGAGGTACGGACGATGTCAGTGAGCTATTCGGGCGTTCTGCTCTGGATTATTCCTGCAGTCGCTGCATTTCTGATAGCAGGGCTGATCGCGTTCATTCACATCCGCATCGTGCCGGAGGGCATGATCTATGTGGTTGAACGAAAATGCCGGGATCTTGCGGTCTGGGAAAGCGGACTGCATGTGCTGATGCCGTTTTCGGACAGCATTGTGCGGATGATCCCGACGGCCGTGCAGAACAAGGAATTTGCCGTGGAGCATATCGCTACAAAGGATGACCGCTTCATGACGGCGTCTGTGCGGATCAGTTACCGGATCACCGGGTATCAGCACATTGTCAGCGGCGGCGATCCGCACGGTTCGGCAGCAAAAATGTGTGAATCGTCTCTGCGCTTTATGCTTGAGCATATGAAAGCAGACGAAGCCGGATCGGAACGCGCAGAGGTCGAACGGCTGCTGCGGACATCCCTGACGGATGCACTTCCGCGGCTCGGAGTCACAGTAGACAGTCTGGAGCTCACATCGCTCCGGCAGTCATAAAAGATAATATTAAGGAGGATCTTACTATGTTTGCAGCACTGATGTTTATGGAAGGCGGAAACGGCGCACTGATCGCCGCACTGATTTTTATTGTATTGCTGATCGTGATTGTTGTATCACATATCCGCATCGTTCCGCAGGCAAGCCTGTATGTCGTGGAACGTCTCGGCACATTCTATCAGGAGTGGGGAACCGGTCCGCACTGGCTCTGGCCGTTCATCGACCGCGTCGCAAGGATCGTCACCACGAAGGAACAGGTCGTCGATTTCAAGCCGCAGCCTGTGATCACGAAGGATAATGTCACCATGCAGATCGACACGGTCGTCTTCTTCCAGATCACGGATGCGAAGCAGTATACCTACGGCGTGGAGCGCCCGATGTCCGCAATCGAAAATCTCTCCGCAACGACACTCCGTAATATCATCGGCGAAATGGAGCTCGACTCTACGCTGACCTCCCGTGATGTGATCAACTCCAAGATCACTGCGATCCTCGACCAGGCAACCGACCGCTGGGGCATCAAAGTGAACCGCGTGGAGCTCAAGAACATTCTCCCGCCGCGTGAGATCCAGGATGCGATGGAGAAGCAGATGAAGGCAGAGCGCGAACGCCGTGAGAAGATCCTCCAGGCAGAGGGCGAAAAGAAGTCCGCGATCCTGGTGGCAGAGGGTGAAAAGGAGTCCAAGATCCTCCGCGCACAGGCAGAAAGAGAAAGCCAGATTCTCCAGGCTGAGGCTGAAAAGCAGGCAATGCTGCTGCGTGCAGAGGCAATCCGTCAGAAGAAGATGCTGGAAGCACAGGGCGAAGCGGAAGCACTCCAGCTGCTCAATGCCAATGAGCCGACAGCCCGCGTCATCCAGCTGCGTTCGATCGAAGCATTCGCAAAGGCTGCCGACGGAAAGGCAACCAAGATCATCATTCCGAGCGAGATTCAGGGCCTTGCAAGCCTGACTGCTGCGCTCAAGAATGTATCATCCGAAGATGCGTAAGCCGATTTTATGTATATCGCTTGCCGCCGTACTGCTCACGGGCTGTACGGCGGTTCGCGGTTCTGAAGAGCATACGGTGCCGGTCGAATATACAGACAGCGTTTCCTGCGACAAATTCACGCTCTTTTTTCCGGACGGTTGGCATTTCAGCCGTATGGGGCCGGATCCGGAGGATTGGTTTGTAAACAGCGTGATGTATGATATGCCCGATGCGGAAGAGGAAGAGACGGAAAAGCCAGTCTTCTTTCTGTTGTGTGCGGACGAAATGTATATCAAAACAATTGTCGATCTCGATGAAATAGACACGCCGTTCCGGATGGCGTGCAATTGCTGCGGCGCGATGTACAACGGCGCAGATGTTCATTCTGCGGATATCCTGGGCTGTGATGCGTGGTATGCGGAGATCGGCGTGAGCGTGATGGGCAGCATCCCGTTACGCTATTATTTCTTCGAGCAGGATAATGTGACGTTCATGACGACGTTAACCGCGAAGGACGAAGACGATATTGATGATTTTGTGGAGAAAACGAATGTGCTGAAGCTGGAAGTGCATCGTCCATCCTGATGAGTGAAACAAAGTCGCCGGAATCATTTCGATTCCGGCGACTTTGCTGTATTCGGTTGTGTGTGAAATCACGGCTTTGCGACGGTTACGATGAAGCCGCCGATGTTGTCGCCGGAGATCTGCGGGCTGAGACCTGCCGGATAGGGAATATCGGTTGCGGCAGCGCCTGTTGCGGCAGGAACGTAATATACCTCGTAGTTCTGACCGCCGGCGGCGTAGGTGAGATGCTGTCCGTTGTACGGATGCTGCTGCACGAGCGAGATGTATTCCTCCAGGCAGAGGTTCTGCTCTTTCATGTAGATCGCGTGCGGCAGACCGACAAAGCGGTAATGCCAGCTGATTCCCTTCTGACCGGTTTTCTCGGTCTTGTCGTTTGCGTAGCGGAGCACATAGCCGTATTCAGCAGCGTGCTGGTTGAGCCATGCGTAATTGCCGTCCGCAGTAAACGGCGTATGGGATTTTTCGTCTGCGGCAAGAATGGAGAGGTCGATCGTCAGACCGGTCGCACGCTCCGGAATGCCCACCTTGTAGTTCGGGTTGGAGGTCGTGGTTGCATTGGTCATATAAATCATGACCTTTTCGCTCTTGGTTGCCGCGTAGAATGCATTGAACCATGCTGCCAGCGGCTGTGTTACGATCGCGTTGACCTGCAGGCTGGTCGAAGGAAGGCGGATATGTGCATACTTGAAGTCCTTGAAGGTGAGCAGCTGCGGAGTATCTGCGTAGGGATGGTTTGCATCCACGAGGATGAGGCTGCCGCTGTGCATGGAAGCGGTCGGCGCCTGGAAGTAGGCGGTGTTGGCATCGTTGATCGGGATGGTCATGGTCGTTGTGGTGGTCATGTTTGCGAGCGTCATGGTGGTCGTTGTTGTGGTGACGCTTGCGCTGGTCGAGCCGCTGCCCGACTCGGAGCCGGAACCGGAATTGCCGTTCACATCGGTCGTTGCGGGGATGATATCCGTGAGATCGGGTTCATCCGGCTCGGATGAATCACTGACGATTTCCAGCTCTCCCTTTGCACCGCTCAGATCTTCGTAAAGGCGGATGAAGAAATCCACCGCAAAGATACCGAGGATGACCAGTGTAAGTATGATCGCAATTGTGCCTTTATCATTCATGATTCGGATTCTCCTTCTTTGTTTTCCTGCTGCACCGGTTCCGCGTCTGTCTCCGGCTGGGGGAGCAGTGCAGCGACGTTTTGTGTCATTTCTTTTCTTGCAGCCCTCAGAATGGCGGGTGCGGGCAGTCCTTCCGTTGTTTCGACTTTCTCAAACCGGAATTCCGGGCCGAACCGCACAGTGATGCGTCTGCGGAACCGCAGCTTGCCTTCAAAATAAATGCTTGCCGGGACGATCGGCGCGCCGGTCTGCAGCGCGATCAGGGAAGCGCCCGTTTTAAAGCGCAGCATTTTGCCGTCAAAGGAGCGTGTTCCCTCCGGAAAGACCAGTGCGTTTTCGCCTTGTTCAAGCCGCTGCTCCAGTTCCGCGAGCGGGGAGATGTCTCCGCTGCCGCGGTCGATCGCGATGGCACCGAGCTTCCGGATGATGAATCCGAAGAACATGTTCTTGAAAAGCTCCTGCTTCGCAAGAATGCAGAACGGTGTTTTCGGCGTCTGGATCCCGATGATCAGCACATCCACCATGCTGCGGTGATTGCTGATGAAGAGGCGGCCGCCGTCCTCCGGCAGATTCTCTTTGCCCTCCACCTTGATCTTGTAGCAGATGGGCATCAAAATGCGCATGACGATGGACGCAAATTTGTAAAACGGAGTCATGATCCGAGTTTCTCCTTACATGCGTTCAGCAGCATTTCCTCGGCCTGTGCGAGGTCTGCGTCGGTCGTATCAACGAGCACCGCATCGGGTGCCTGTCTGAGCGGTGCAATCTCACGGTTCATGTCCTGCTCATCTCTGCGGATGACGTCCGCGAGCACTTCCTCATAGGTCTGTTTGCCGGGCTGTTTTTCGTTCAGCTCGATGTAGCGGCGTTCGGCACGCTTCTCAGCGGAAGCGGTCAGGAAGATCTTGACATCGGCATCCGGCAGAACGACGGTTCCGATGTCGCGTCCGTCCATGACGACGGAATGCGTCTTCGCCATTTCCTGCTGGAGATTGAACAGGAATTCGCGCACCTTCGGGATCGCGGCGACTCTGGAAGCGCCCATCGAGACCTCCGCGGTGCGGATGCTGCCGGACACATCCTCGCCGTTGACGAACACATGCTGTGCACCGTCGATGTAGCCGAGCGAGAGCCGGATCTCAGGCAGTCTTGCGAGGATCTGTTCCTCGGAATCTGCCTTGTGCGAGATGCAGTCGTATGCGATGGCGCGGTAGAGTGCGCCGGTATCAACATAAACATAGCCCAGACGTGCGGCGAGCTTTCGGGCGAGGGTGCTTTTTCCTGCACCGGAAGGGCCGTCGATCGCGATATTGACAGCTTTCATGGATATCCTCCTTCGGTTGAAAATCATATCTTATTTAGTATATCATATTTTGTTTGATTTTGCAAGCGGTTTGAAAAAAAACTGACGGAAAGTTTCGGAATTTGCATCATTCAATCAGAAAATGGCTCTTTTGAACGAAAATGCAATGCAAAATGCCGATTCTGCGCGGCGGATCCGGCTTGACAAACACGCTTTCATGCGATATAATAGAACTAAATAACGATACGGGAAAGGATCCGTCAGGCAGTTCAATGTGCGGAGATGCTGCATACGAAGCAGATCGGATGCGGTTTTCCATATTATCCGGAGGTGTATTATGAAAATTGATTTCAGCAAATTTCATGAGAGTGAATATCAGTATGACGACAGCATATACGGCGTGATTACATTGAATGACGGCGGCGTTCAGAAAGATATCGACGTAGAGATATGCCCCGACGATGACGAAAAAATTGCGGACTCATCAAAGGATGAACTGCAGTTTTTTGTTGACAACTACGAAAAATTCAGAGAAGTCTATCTGGAAGCCCTGCTGTGTTACTATGAGGGACACAGAGCAACACTGGGAATTGCCGGAGAGGAAACGGTTGACGGCTATCCGTATATCACAACCGTTGAACAGCTTCTGAAAACGGTTGATTTCAACGGTCTCAAAGTACACAGTGAGAAAAAAGACGGCCATCATGCGATTGGCGTGTTTTTTGATACAACATGGGATCCGGAACACGGTGCAGGTGTTCTGATGGCAGGATTTGCGGTTCTTGATACGGGAAATCAGGATCATGCTGCATTACCCTATGCACTGCACAGGAAATAACCATATGAAAGGATGAAGAGCAATGGGAAAGACTGTCATTCTTGATCACCCGCTGATTCAGCATAAAATTTCGCTGATGCGCGACGAAAACACCGGCACACGCGATTTCCGCATCCTGGTGGAGGAGGTCGCCATGCTGATGGGCTATGAAGCACTGCGCGATCTGCCGACGGAACTTGTGGATGTGAAAACGCCGGTTGCGGAAGCGAAGGTGCCGATGCTGACGGGCAAAAAGCTGGCAGTCGTGCCGATTCTCCGCGCCGGACTCGGCATGGTGGACGGCATTCTGCGGCTTGTCCCGTCCGCGAAGGTGGGGCATATCGGGCTCTACCGCGACGAGGTGACGCATGAACCGCATGAGTATTACTGCAAGCTGCCGCGGGAGCTCAGCGAACGCCTTGTGATCCTGCCCGATCCGATGCTTGCAACGGGCGGCAGTGCGTGTCAGGCAGTGGATTTCATCAAAGCGCAGGGCTGCACACATATCAAGTTCATGTGCGTGATCGCCGCGCCGGAGGGACTCAAAGCCTTGCAGACAAAGCATCCGGATATTGATATTTATGTCGGCTGTCTGGACGACCGTCTGAATGAGGATGCCTATATCGTTCCCGGCCTCGGCGACGCGGGCGACCGCATCTTCGGTACGAAATAAGAAGGGTGTTGATGAGATTTGGTCTATGTGACCGGTGATACGCACGGCGATATTTCGCGCTTTCAGTCCTCCGTGCTGAAAAAGGCGGGCGCGAACGATGTGGTGATCGTCTGCGGCGATTTCGGCTTTTTGTGGGACGATTCCAAGCAGGAACAGAAGAACCGGAAAAAGCTCGAGCAGATGAAATATACGATTGCGTTCGTGGACGGCTGCCATGAGAACTTCGATTTGCTGGAGAGCTTCCCGACACGCGAATGGAACGGCGGCAAGGCGCGCATGATCGCCCCGAACATCATCCATCTGATGCGCGGACAGGTCTACACGATCTGCGGCAAGCGGTTCTTTACGTTCGGCGGCGGTCACAGTCAGGATTTTGAATTCCGCAGCGCCGAAAACTGGTGGGAGCGCGAGCAGCCGACCTATCAGGAGATCCTGGACGGCGCGGACAATCTCAAGCAGTACGACAATCAGGTGGATTATATCATCACACATGAGCCGCCTGCCTCGCTCAAGGACTGTCTGCGCGTCGACACGATGCAGCGGCTGGAGATCCATGCATTCTTTGAGGATCTCACGCAGGACTGCCAGTTCAAGCAGTGGTATTTCGGAAAATGCCATCTGAACCGCTATGTGCCGGTGCGGTATTTTGCTGTGTTTGACGATATCATTCCGCTGAAGGATACCGGCGGCAGAGGGGAGGCGTGAGCTTTGCTGCTGATGCTTGAAAACGATCCGCTCGAAGCAGGCGAGGAAGCAATCAAGCATACGACCACGCTGTTTGCGGAGCTCGGCGCGAAATTCTTCAATTATCTGCCGACGCTGCTGATTGCCGTTGTCGTCTTTCTGATCGGCATACTGGTCTCGCGGCTGATCGCAAAGCTGGTCAACCGGACGCTCGGCCACAAAAAGGTCGGACGCGCCGCGGCAAGCTTCGGCAAATCGCTTGTCAAGATCATTCTCTATGTGATGCTCGCGGTGATCTGCCTGTCGATCCTCGGCGTACCGATGGCATCCATCATCACGGTGATCGGTACGGCGGGTGTGACAGTCGGTCTTGCGCTGCAGAACAGCCTTTCCAACCTCGCAGGCGGATTCGTGATCCTTTTTGCGAAGCCGTTCGGCGTTGGAGACTATATTGCGGTCGGCGACGCGGAGGGTATGGTCGAATCGGTGACGATCCTCTATACGAAGCTGATTTCCCGTGACAACCGCAGCATTTATCTGCCGAACAGCATCGTTTCGTCCGGCAAGCTGGTCAATCTTTCTCAGAACGGCAAGCTGCGCGTGACGGTGCCTGTGACTGTGGCATACAGCACGAATCTCGATCAGGCGCGGACGGTACTGATCCAGATGATCCGTGAAAGCGGCGTGGACTGCAAAAAGCCCGAAGCGACGGTCATGGTGAAGGAGCTTGCGGACAGCGGCGTGATCCTGAATCTCAATGTCTGGGTGAAACAGGAGGATCAGTTCCGTGCACCGCCGCTGCTGCTGGAACATGCGAAGAATGCACTGGAAGCCGCAAAGATCGAGATCCCGTTCCCGCAGGTGACAGTGCACACTGCGCCGCCGGTGAAGTGAGACGCGAAATGGCTGAAATATCTGATATGATTCAAGAATTCCCTCTCAGGCACCCTGAGAGGGAATATTTTTATGTGCGTGAACAGCGGAAATCTGCGGGTTCGTCTTTCTGTGGTCTCTGTGCGGTGAATGCCGCTGCAACCGGAACCGCCGCGCTGAATCCGAGTGCCGTCAGCATGGAGATACGCGGGAGCATGACCGTGGAGAACACGCCCTGCAATGCCGGAAGGAACAGTGCCGCCATTGTGACTGCAATGGATGTCAGCACCGCGAGAATCAGCTTTCTGTTCGAAAAATACGGCACGGAGAACAGCGTACCCGTTTCGGATTTGCATTCAAACACATGTAGTAACTGCGAACAGATCAGCGTGATGAGCGCACCGGTGCGGGCGGCATCCACCGAGCCCGTCTGACGCAGGACGGTCGTGAACGAACCGAGCGTCGAAAGCGCAATGAAGATGCCCCGGAACACGATACGGGACAGAAGGCCGTCCGAGAAAAAGCTCTCATCCGCACGGCGCGGAGGCTTTCGCATGAGCTGTTTTGCGGGCGGTTCGAGTCCGAGCGCGACGGCGGGCAGACCGTCCGTCATGAGATTGACCAGCAGAATCTGCGTCGGCAGGAGAACGATCGGCAGCCCCATGAGAATTCCCAGCAGCATGGTCAGCACCTCGCCGATATTGCAGCTCAGCAGATAGCGCACGAATTTCCGGATATTGGCATAGACCGTGCGTCCCTGTTCGACTGCCGCCGTGAGCGTGTCGAAGCGGTCGTCAAGCAGAATGACATCTGCTGCCTGCCGCGTGACCTCCGTGCCGTTTTTGCCCATCGCAACGCCGATATCCGCTTCTTTCACCGCAGGCGCATCGTTTACGCCGTCGCCGGTCATCGCCACGACTTTTCCCTTTGCGCGAAACGCCTTGACCAGACGCAGCTTATGTGCCGGCGTGACGCGTGCAAAGACCGCGCAGGAATCGAGCACGCGGAAAAGCTCCGCATCGCTGAGGGCATCGAGCTCCGCACCGGTCATCGCAAGACCGCCGTGCGGGATGCCCGCTTTTTTCGCAATGGCGGACGCAGTTTTTACATGGTCTCCGGTCAGCATCACGACGCGGATGCCGGCGCGGACACATTCCGCAATCGCAGCCTTTGCCTGTTCCCGCGGGGGATCCATCATGCCCATCATGCCGAGAAAGACCATATTTGCGGGCTGATGCGCGGTGTCCGTGACGGTTTCCTGTTCGGCAAATGCGAGCACGCGCAGTGCTTCTCCCGCCCATGCATCCGCCGTACAGGATATCGACGCACGTTTTTGCGGGGAAAGCGGGAGGATCAGTCCGTTTTCGCGGTAATGTGTACAGCACCGCAGAACCGTGTCAACGGAGCCTTTGCAGAATGCCGCGGAGGACTGTCCGTTCCGGCAGAAAACGGTCATCATGCGCGTTTCGCTTTCAAAGGGCAGTTCATCGGTGATCCGGAACCGCGTGAGCGAATCTGCCGTGACGCTGCACTTTGCGGCGGCGATCAGCAATGCGGCTTCGGTCGGATCGCCGGAGATCTGCCATGTATCCTTCTGACGCCGGATCTCCGCATGATTGCAGAGCACGGCGCAGCGCAGCAATTCGGACAGACCGCTCGGCGCAGGGCTGCGGCAGGGAAGCCCGTTCTGCATGATGGCGCCGTCGATCTGCCAGCCGGTGCCGGAGACTGTATATTCGTTCTCACCGGCGGCAATGCGCTGGACGGTCATTTTGTTTTCGGTGACGGTGCCGGTCTTGTCGGTGCAGATGACGGATGCACAGCCGAGCGTTTCGACGGCGTGCAGGCGGTTGACGAGTGCATTGCGCGCCAGCATCCGGCGCGTTGCAAGTGCAAGCGCGATGGTCACAGTTGCGGGGAGTCCCTCCGGAATCGCGGCAATGGCGATCGTGATGCCGGTCATGAGCATTGCAAAGGGCGGTTCGCCGCGCAGGATGCCTGCCAGAAAGACGAGTACGCAGACCGCGAGACAGATCACCGCGAGCACCGTTCCGAGTTCTCCGAGACGCTTTTGCAGCGGCGTCTGTCCGCTTGTGATATCCGAAAGCATATTCGAGATCTGTCCCATCTGTGTGGATTTTCCAATTGCAATGACTTCGGCTTCCGCATTGCCGCGTGTGACCGACGTGCCGGCATAGAGCAGATCTGCGCGGTTCGGGGCAGAGCGTGGTTCGCCGTCGCGTTCGGTGTGCGGATGCTTGCTGACCGGCAGCGATTCGCCCGTGAGAATGGATTCCTCCGCGGAGAGCCGCGCACAGGAACGGATCACTGCGTCTGCGGGTACGAGATCGCCCGTTTCCAGACGGATCCAGTCGCCCGGCACGAGTTCGGCGGCGGGGATCGTTTTCCAGCTGCCGCCGCGCAGGGCGAGGGCAGTCGGCGCGGTCATGCGGCTCAGCGCGATCAGCGTCTGTTCCGTGCGGAATTCCTGGACGAATCCGAGCACGGCATTGAGCACGACGATCACCGAGATCGTCACGCAGTCCGCTGTTTCACCGAGCAGCGCAGAGACAGCCGCAGCCAAGAGCAGAATCAGTACCGTGATATCACGAAACTGTCCGAACAGGATCTTCAGCGGGTGCGTTCTGGGCTGTGCCGCCAATGTGTTCGCTCCGTATTCTGTCTGCCGCCGTGTGATCTCTGCATCTGATAATCCCTGCATGATCCGCACGCTCCTTTCGTTTGTAGGCTGATAGAAATTATGCGGAATTCGCGGAAAATATGCGTGCTGTTTCTTGACAAATACCGCAAAATATGCTATTATAAAAAGTACGTGATTCTACCAGCCAAATCAGAGAGGAGTTTTTGCTTATTATGAGTACGCCGATTGCTGTACCGCCAAAAACGCGGTTTGTCGGCATTGACATCGTGAAGATCCTGGCGTGTTTCCTGGTGGTCTGCATCCACTTTTTCCTGTACACCGGCTTTTATATGGAGCCGATCACGGAGAATTTCGGCAGACCGCAGATCTATTTCCGCTGGATCGCATACTGCTGTGTGCCGATGTTCATGATCACCACGGGCTACCTGATGAAAAACAAGACCATGAATAAGAAGTATTATTCCGGCATCACGCGTGTCGCGGTTTTGTATTTCGTCATCAGCATCATCTGCGTGATCTACAACATGAAGCATTTCGAGCGGGAGTACACGGGATGGGAACTGTTTTCGGGCTTCCTGAATTATTCCAATGCGCAGTATGCGTGGTATGTGGAGTATTACTTCTGCATCTTCCTTATTATCCCGTTCCTGAATCTTGCATATAACGGGTTGAAAACGCAGTCGCAGCGGGCAGGACTGGTGTTCACGGTCTTTGCGCTGTCGATCTTCTCGCAGAGCCTGTTTCTGGGAAGTGAGATGGAAACGCAGACCAGAGTGGTGCCGGGCTATTTCATCCGCTGCTATCCGATCGCATACTATTATATCGGCGCCTATATCCGCGATTATCCCCCCAAGCGTACATTTTCCAACAAGATGTATTCGCTGCTGGTGTTTACGATGTGCCTGATCTGGCTTTCGCAGACGACTTATTCGCAGTCGCTTGAAAATCTGGAAAACAATTTCATCATGGTCTCCTGGCACTATAATGATTACGGCTCCTGGCCGGTTGCGGTGTGCTCTACGGCGCTGTTCCTGCTGTTCTTCGATATTTCCTGCAAGAACAAGGTGCTCATCAAAGTGCTTGGGTTTATCAGCAGTGCAACCTTCGCCGCATACCTGATCTCCTACGTCTTCGACAACACCTTCTATCTGACGCTCTGCTCCAATGTGCCGACCGTGCAGGAGCGCTTTGAGCTGGGGAACATGGTTCCGACGATCCTCAAGATCTTCGGCTGTGCGATGGCGTGCGGCATGGCGCTGCAGGGTGTCTATTCCATCGTGGAATGGTGCGTGAAAAAGGTTTGCAGACCGCAGCCGGAAGCGAATCGGAGACAAAGGGGTCTCTGACGCGGCAACGGTTTTCGCATTTGCACTGTATCAAACGAATCCCTCCGTTCTGTTCCGGAACGGAGGGATTTACTGTTTGCGGCTGAAGCCGGCAACATGTGCAGATACCGGGTATGAGGTGATAATATACAAAATATGATGCAAAATATACATGAAGTTTGGTAACGCGATATATTGCCTATCAAGCTGAATTATGCTATAATATATAATATAAGAACACTGATTTTAAATATTACATACAAACTGCATTGAAAATAAAATAACGAATAGAAACAGGGGGATTATTATGGTTGAATCTAATAAGAATAACGCACGGGAGCTTTTTCTGCCGATCCTTGTCATGGTTCTTGCGGGCGGATGTGCGATCGGATCGTTTGCCGGCATCCGCAGATCGAACACCACGCTGCTTCAGCAGGTCACAGATGTCGCAGGAGAAGAGACCGAACCGACCATCGGACGAATGATCAGCATTGTTGTATTTCTGATCATTTCCGTGGCATTAGGGCGGATCTCAATGAAAAAGGAAAAGAAGGATCCGGAAAACCTGATGCCACTCTGGTGTCTGTCCGCGTTCGGCGGAACGCTGCTCTGGACGGTGATCGGGGAAGCATCGTGGCATTTCGGCGTGAATGTGCCGTCTGAATCCGGCGGGATGACGTTTGTCAATTTCCCGCGCATTGAGTGCATGCAGGGCATACAGATGTTTGCAGTGATGCTCGTGGCCACGATACTCATGTGCCGGAAAGCAGGATTTGCGGAATCTGCATATCTGGTCGCATTCGTCGGAAACTGGGGCTCTCATCTCCTGCAGATCGCAACCTATCCGATCGTCCTTGCGGTCAAGCCGGATATGGATGTGGTCACATGGTACAGACTGACCGGCATCAGCAATACGGTCATTTTTACGGCACTGTGGCTGTACCTGTGCTTCGGCACCGAAAAGAAGGAAAACAAGTATTTCGCTTCGGTTCTCATTTATGATGCGATCGGTTCCCTGCTGTTCGGAACGATCCTCGGCGAAACCTGATGCGGTTCCCGTTTTCAAATGGAAACTCCCTCCGTTCTGCTGTGAACGGAGGGAGTGCTTTTTATTGTTCGTTGATGATACGGCAGATCGAGGGAACCTTCAGCAGGATTACTGCGGCGACTGTGGTGAGGATGATCTCCGGGAGCATGTATGCGCCGTTGTAGACAAGGCTGTATACATATTTGTTTTCGGCGACAAAATCCAGCTCATCCCAGATTTTTCCGGTGGACGCAAACACGACGACACCGCTGATAAAGTGGCAGAGGAACCGCATCGTCAGCGCGATGATGATGCCGCAGATCCAGCCGCCCATGCCCTTTTTCCGGAACATGCCCGCAAATCCGAGCACAGTGTAGGCGAGGAAATAGTCCATTGCGATGCAGGTGATGAGCATTTCTGTTGTCAGTCCCCAGCCAAACACGGAAAGTCCCTGCGAAAACTGAAATCCCGCGAACAGCAGTGCAATCGCAAGTCCCTTCTTCACGCCGTGACGGATGCTGAACAGGCAGACAGGCAGCATGGAGACCAGTGTGATCTCTCCGCCGAACGGGAACAGCTTCTTGAACGGCGTGACAAAGGTCAGGACGATGGCGAGCGCAAGCATCATTGCGCCCTCGACAAGGGTTTTGGTTTTGGAATTCATGGCAAAAACATCCTTTCATTTTCGGGGGAGTGCGCAAAAAACGCCGCAGGACAATGCCGCGGCGTGAAAAGCTCATGTTTTGAAACATGCATCCCTACGGCGGCATTATCCGCATCAGGTTATGGGTCGGTGTTGTGTACACCCTCTCAGCCTGCCGCACAAGCTCCCCGTATATTTGATTGCATGGATATTATAGCACATTCCGGTGCGTTTGTCAAGCAGCATCTGCAAACAGCATACGCTCCCGCCGGCATGTCACCGACAGGAGCGCATTTGCGGAGGACTCTATCATGCAGCGGGGTGTATTCCCGCCGGTTCGTCCTGATTAGTGTCTGCTCAACAATTCAATACTAACGCTGATACGATAAAATCGCATCATTTTAGGAGAGACAAATGCAAGGTTTTTGAATCGGATTCGCAAAAAAGCTTGCATTATTTGAGATTGCGATTTGAAATCGGGCGCATTTCACCGCATCATTCATGATACAATTGGCAGAAAAATGCCTTGAATTCGGTGTTTATACACTTTTCGAGGATGATCTCGAATAGAATTTGAGAAAAAGGGATTATTGAGGAGACACTGATTAATCTTTTGCCTTCTCGGATTCGTCCGGCTGCATGACCGTGCCGATGAAGACCGGAAGCTTTGCTTCTTCGTCATAAATCATGTAGAGGAACGGGCGGTCAAGATTCACGTTCTTGATGTTGCTCGGGCCAACACTGGTTGCCTTTGCCATGATGACAGCGGTGACTGCGCCTGCCTTCGTGCCGTTCTGGTCGACCTTGATATAGGTCTTGTGGAGCACATCGCTGATGGCTGTGCGCTCGAGCGTTCCGGATTCGTCCAGACCGGTGAAGTCTGCAACGCTGTCGTCGAACGCAGTCGGCATGCCCATATTGATCAGCGGTTCCTTGAGGGATGCGTCGAAATCGTAGGAATACTTCGGCATGGAGATGTGCAGCTCATATTTGTCCGTTGCGCTGCCGAGGAAGGTCTCAAGCTCCTTTTCGTCGAGGTTCGCGATATAGTTCTCAACAGTGATATCCTCGTTCGGAAGGATGCCGATGTAGGAATACTTCCAACCGTCGTAATACTTCTTGAAGCCGACGGCTTTTTCGGATTCAAAGTAGTCACTTTCTTCGCAGTACATCATATCCGCCTTGAACTTGGTGCCGTCCTGCAGCGTGAAGTCTCTCATCACGACCTGATCGTCGCGGAATTTCACGCTCCAGTCTGCCTCAAATGCGAGCGCGTTCACGAGGATCATGACCACATCCGCATAATCATACGGCGACTGCGGCTTCGGCAGGATGCCGTTGATCATGCCATGGGTGTTCTGGAAAACCCAGGAGTTGATATCGTTGATGACCGGCTCGTCGAAGTCTTTCGCCGCGTATGCTGACGCATGGTAATAGTTCACGGTGTTTCTGAGGAACTGCTCCGGCACCTTGATGCGTTCGGGATCCTGATGGTACCAGATGGAGTTTGCGATATCCAGCTTTGCGGAGTAATCTTTCATATTTTGCTGCGTGTCAAGCAGGATCTTCAGGTAGGAATCGTTCAGCTTGGCGATATCGAGCTTGTCACCGAGTACCTTCTCCATCTCTGCGAGCGTGTCGCCCTTTGCACCGTTCGTGGTCATGGCGAGCGCCATTGCGACGGAGTACGGCGAGATCAGCATGTTCTTCTCGGTGCCTTTTTCCTTGGCGACCGCCTTGAGCAGATTTGCAGTGAAGTTCAGCTGCGATGCGCGGAAGCCGTCTGCTGTCTCTGCTTCCTGTTCCTCCGGAATCGTGATATCCTTGGTCAGATTGACCGCGGAATAGCTCTGGTTCACATTTTTATAGCTGAGCGTGGGGATGATGCCGGCGATATAGCGGAGAATATCGGTCAGATCATTGGAATCAATATCGCCGTCCTGGTTTGCGTCAGCAGCATATCTTCCGAAATCGTTCAGCTGAACAGTCGAATCTTCTGCGTTGATGCGTGCGATCAGAACTGCATCGGATACGGTGATCTTGCCGTCGCAGTTGACGTCGCCGGATACGGGCGGTTTCTCCGGATGTGCGGGCTCGTTGTCTGCAGAAGCGGGGAGCATCGCACCGGACACTGCAAGCATGGCTGCGAGAAATGCGGATAAGATTTTTCTGGATTTCATAATGAATACCTCCGTTTCAAATGAAGCTGTACTGACAGGAAGCCGTTTGGCTGCTCATATCATACAATCGCCGGAGCAGGGGAGAATGTTACACGGAACCGGAATTTTCGCGAACTCCGCGCCCCTGTCCTGTCAGGTGAACTGTCCTGTCTATTCATGTATTCGTATGCCGGAGGAAAATCCCAACAATATTTTTATAAAAATAAAATCAATGCAAAATTCCCGCGGTGCTGAGAGGGTTGAGCACCGCGGGAATCTTTGGAAAACTATATGATCAGAAGCGATTTGCGGGGGCGAACCGTTTAGTCGTTCTGATGCTCATGGAAGAAGAGAGGCAGTGCATCATAGACATAATGACGGACGTAACCCCACCAGTGCGTTCTGCCGGGCGCATCCAGGAAGTAGAAGTTGCCCTTGGAGAAGTCGCTGGTATAGATGAAGTGCTTGGTATCAGCCTTCATTTCGTTGATCTGCGGGACCATGTTGCCGTGTGCGATATCCTCAGAACCGGTTGCCGCGAAGATGTAGTACTCATCGGGCTTGTAGCCGAAGCTGTCGATTGCCTGCTGGATCTCGCCGACACCGCCCCAGTTGTGGCCGGACAGCGGCATGAAGTATGCGAAGATATCAAGGTCGTGGATGAGGGTGATCCATGTGGAGCCGCCGCCCATCGAGAAGCCGCCGTATGCACGGTGATATCTGGAAGCCTGGAGATCTTCAAGAGAAGAGGACTTTGCGTAGGTGGAATACTTGCCTTCAACATACGGGACGATGGTCTTCTTCATCTCGTCATAGACGTCGTAGGAGCCGTTCGGACAGTTGTTGAAGGTCGGCGTGACAACGATCAGCGGATCGAGTTCGCCTGCAGCGATCATATGGTCGAAGATGTTCTGGAACTGCGTGGAGCTGTCGAAGAAGCAGGTCTTCTCGTTCTCTCCGCCGCCGTGCATCAGGTAGAAGACATTGTACTTCTTGTTCTCATCGTAGTTGGGCGGGAGGTAGACATACATGGTCTTGGGACCGTTGATGCCGGTGTACTTTTCTTCGATGACCTGACCGCGGTTTGCTGCCGGATTGGTGTAGTCACCGGGGAATTCCTTAATCTGGACATTTTCCGGATAGACATAGCCGTCAGACGTCGGCTGATCCTGCGGCGGATTGTCCTGAGGCGGATCATCCTCCGGCGGCGTTGTAGTCTGTGCAGCCTTCTCCGGGAATGCAGTCACATCGCCGAGCAGGTACTTCGAGAACCAGACGATATCTGCAACTTCGAGCTTGCCGTTCTGGTCAACATCGTAAGGTTTGATTGCCTTGGAATCA
>JAFZPL010000172.1 GCA_017550355.1 Oscillospiraceae bacterium
CAGAAGCAACAGCGGAAGGTATTGCTTCCTGTTTTCGGTTACGAGTCTGATCTCCATATCATGATCCGTTCTTTTTGTGGGATTCTTCCTTATCTCTGTCACAATCGACCTTTGCATCAATGAACACCTTCCGGTAATCGCTGTGCTTTCCCTTTTCGTATACAGCAAAGCCCTTTGCAGCGGAAAGATGGTTTTCTGTCATATGTTCCATGTTATACTCTTTCAGAGCCTCATCAAACTGCGCAAACAGATTTTTCATATCGTAACCGCTCTTGCCGTCCACAATGACAACAAATTCATTTCCGGTCACATGATACACAGAAGACTCTCCGAATACGTTTTTCAGGATCTTCGCACACGAAAACATCAGTTTTTCGCCCGCCTCATAGCCAAAATGCGTATAGACCGTTTGGATTCTGTTGATTTCAAAAAACGCAATGCTGAAATTTGCCGTTCCTTCTGCGATCCGGCTGTCTGTTTCCCTGATTCTCTGTTTATATGCGGTTTTGTTCTTCGTGCCTGTTGCATCATCTATGCGGGCACGCGTTTCCATGTATTTCACATATTTTTGCAGTTTCTGATAGACTGCATCAATGCTCGTGTGCATCTCATCATATTCATTCGCTTTGGATACCCACTGTTCTTCACCCGAAGCCAGCGTTTTCAGCAGGCCGCTTTCGCTCGCCGGCAGCACTTCAAGCTGTTTGATGGAGCTTTCCATAATGACATGATCCAGCTTCTGTGCTTCGCTGTCCAGCGCCTCCATCTTTTTCAGCATGGCAGCAAACCGCTTTCTGTTCTGGGACATGATAATGAACGAAAGAACGATACCGACCGAGAGCGCGACCATTGTCAGGATGACTGTTGCCGCTTTGTGAGAATTCAGTTTTTCATCAAACCAATCTGCATTGAAATCCACGCCGACGATACCGACAACCTTTCCGTCAGAGTCAAAGAACGGGCTGTATGCAGTATAAAACCTGCCCCAGTCGTCTGAATGCGGCACTTTATCCACATCCGCTTTTCCGTTTGCAGCATGCAGCAGCGCATCTGTTGTTTCAATCCGTTCGCCGTAAACGCCGGGATCCTCGTCATCCGGATCAATGCCGAATGTGAAAGTTCCGTCACCAAGCGGCGCAAGCGCATAGATGTAATCCAGCTCAATGTTGTCCTGAATCGCGTGAAGTGTACGATATGCTTTCTGATAGAATTCATGTTCCCTTTCCTTCGGTGAAATCGTTTTCAGCTCGTCACCGTTCAGCAGAGCCGCACCCGCATTGGCAACATCCAGCATTCTCTGTTCCATCTGCTCACGCAGTGTTTTCTTCGACATCGTCATCAGCGTCATACCCATCAGGATATTGGTGAACAGCAGCAATATCAGCGCGATGATAAAATTTCGCTTGCTGGTTCTGATTCTGGTTTCTTCCATATCAATACACCTCACATTCTGAAAAATAAAAAACGTCATATGTTTGAGATATGACGTTTTTTGTTGTCAATTTAACGATCTAATCAACGGATTCAGGGATTGCACGGCATGTCCTGTTCGACCAGCGCCTTATGGATGGCGGAAGTACCGCTCAGAAGCAGGATCTGCACAAGAATATTGGCGCCTTCTGCAACCCAGTGCATGATGCTCTGTCCGTTGTCGAACTTGGCACTAAGCACGGATGTCCCTGACATGATGATCCATGCTGCGATAAACAGCCCGCCCGCGCCCTTCTTTTTCAGCCGGAACGAGAGCACCGCAAGGCTCATATACCAGCCGGTCATGCCGAAAAACATCATTGCAATAAACGGGATGCGGGATGCCGCCATAAATGCAAATTGCTTTTCTGACCGTTTGGTGCCGGTCACCATGCAGATCGCAGCGATTGCCAGCAGAACAAATGCTGTGCCGGAGACCGGCAGAAACTGATCGGACAGCAGCTGATAATCGCCGATTTTCAGTGCCAGGAGCAGTTTCCAGAGCGCTTTCAGCGTGCCGCCCGCCACCAGAAGAAATGCACCCAGTATAAACAGGATATGAAAAAACGGCTGCATCCGGGTGCGGAAAATGCGGATTTGAAACAGCATGACAACCGCACATAATATGACCGGGATAAAATCCACCAGTGCCATGCTCAGCGTAATAGGATCCATTTTATCTTCCTTCTTATCTGCTGAAATCGAGAAGATCCAGGCCTTCGTTGCGTTCCAGCGCCCAGCGGATATTCCACTCGCTCGTGAACAGCAGCAGATACTGGTCGCGGAAATCCTGCACCAGCTTGGTGTCCTCGCTCATGATGAGCGTCGGCTTCTTGTCGGTCGGGATGCCGGAGATCCAGCGGATATACTGGTAGGAAAGCGGTTCGCGGATGATCTCGACGTTGTATTCCGTGCGCATGCGGTGCTCAAATACCTCAAACTGCAGCACGCCGACCACGCCGACGATCACTTCCTCCATACCGGTTTCCGGCTCGTGGAAGATCTGGATCGCACCTTCCTGCGCGAT
Organism: Oscillospiraceae bacterium; assembly: GCA_017550355.1. Lineage (GTDB taxonomy): Bacteria > Bacillota > Clostridia > Oscillospirales > Ruminococcaceae > Firm-04. Next base: position 2,498 of record JAFZPL010000172.1, read on the forward strand.
CTGCATGACACCCTTCACAAACTGCTTGCGCTTCATCGTGTCCTTGTGGCGCACGCGTGCGAAATGCTCCGGCGCGAATGTCGGGATGCCTTCAAAGCAGACCTTGTGTCCCGGAGAGCAGATCGTGTCGCCGATGGAGAAAATGCCCGGATCGAATACGCCGATGATATCGCCCGCATAGGCTTCGTCGATGACCTCGCGGTTTTCCGCCATCATCATCTGCGGCTGCGAAAGGCGCATTTTCTTGTCGCCCTGCACATGGTAGACTTCCATTTCACGGGTAAATTTGCCGGAGCAGATGCGCAGGAACGTGACTCTGTCGCGGTGTGCCTTGTTCATGTTCGCCTGGATCTTGAACACGAACGCAGAGAAATGGTCGTCAAACGGCGAGACGGTCTCTCCGCCTTCGACATTTCGTGCAAGCGGCGGTGGCGTCAGCTCCAGAAAACGCTTGAGGAACGGCTCAACGCCGAAATTCGTCAGTGCAGAACCGAAGAACACCGGAGACAGTGCGCCTTCCTGGATCGCGGAGAGATCAAAGTCCTCCGATGCGCCGTCCAGCAGTTCGATATCCTCGGAAAGCTGCGCGTGATTGTCCTTGCCGATCAGATCGGCGAGCTTCGGATCGTCCGGCGTGACTTCCGTCTGAGAGACGGTGTGTGCGCCGCTTTCACCCGCAAAAGAGAGGATATGCCGCGTTTCCAGGTCGAACACGCCGCGGAAATCCTTGCCGCAGCCGATCGGCCAGTTTACGGCGTAGGTCTTGATGCCGAGCTCCTGTTCGATCTGATCGAGCAGATCGAAGGGATTCCGCGCCTCGCGGTCCATCTTGTTGATAAATGTGAAAATCGGGATATGCCGCATGACGCAGACATGGAACAGCTTTCTGGTCTGCGGCTCGACGCCCTTTGCCGCGTCGATCACCATGATCGCAGCGTCTGCCGCCATCAGTGTGCGGTAGGTGTCCTCCGAGAAATCCTGGTGGCCGGGCGTATCCAGAATATTGATGCAGCAGCCGTCGTACTCAAACTGCATGACCGACGATGTGACGGAAATGCCGCGCTGCTTCTCAATTTCCATCCAGTCCGAAACAGCATGGCGTGCGTTCTTCTTGCCCTTGACAGCACCCGCCATCGCAATTGCGCCGCCGTATAAAAGGAGCTTCTCAGTGAGTGTGGTTTTACCGGCATCCGGATGCGAAATGATCGCGAACGTGCGCCGCCGCCGGATCTCCTCTTCCGTTGTAAACAAAACGATCCCTCCTAAATTTGCATAACGATAGTATTATACCATGTTTTTGCGGAATTGTCAATACAAAAGGCGTGTATGCAGTGTGTTTTCCGATGCGGCACTCGGAATCCGGCAGGGGCGGAACGCAGGATGAATTTGTTTTCCGATGCAAAAAAATCATTGCGGGGGGCTTGACATTTTCCGGGAGTTGTGTTATAATACTATAGTCAACGGGGCATTAGCGCAGTTGGGAGCGCACCACACTGGCAGTGTGGGGGTCACGGGTTCAAGTCCCGTATGCTCCACCATTCAAAATCCACGAAAATACGCTGTTTTCCAAGATTATGGAGAACGGCGTATTTCGCTTATATGCCGTTCTAGGACACTATCAGGGCTCTATTCAGAAAAAACAGAGGGATTCGCCGTCTTGGGTGAATCCCTCTGTTTCGTTACGGTTGAATATGCCTGATCGGCAGTTATTCGGCAGGCGGAGTGTAGGCTTCCGGCTTGTAGATGAACTGCACCTTGCCGCTGTCGGTGTGATAGAGGATCTTGTAGTCGTGGCGGGCGAACAGATCGGACAGCTCATCTGCGGATTCTGTGCCGCCGTAATTTCGCAGATCGGCGTTGTAGAGGATCACGGTATTGTCAAACACCGCTTCGACCATGCAGCTTTCGGAAATCACATCCATCTGTGCCGGGTATTCGATCTTCCATTCGTGCGGCGCAGCCATTTCGGGATCACCGTAGATCAGCGTGCCGCCCTTTGCCGCGTACACATTGCCGTTTGCGAAGACGAGGTTATCCCAGACGGCATTTTTGACGAGGACGGTCGTCTGCTTGGTGTTCATGTCATACTTGCAGTAATCGCCGTTTGCATCCGCGGAGACATAATAGATGCAGTTGCCGGAAACAAACCAGCATTCATGCTTGATATCGGCGTTCAGAATGACTTCCGCATTGCCGTCTGCTTTGCAGTGAACGATTCGTTTCACGCTGTCCGGCGTCAGATCGTCGATATAAGCACCAGTGTTTCCGTCGGAATAGACCCGGCTCGGCAGCGTCTGCACGACGTGCGGCAGATCACTTTCCATGGAACGCAGAAGCTCTCCCTTGCATTCCTGTGTGCCGGAATCAAAGATCGCCCAGAAGTCGGAAGAGAAGTATTCGGACGGGGCAGCATCGTCAGCACTGGTGTCGTCAATGAATCTGCCGGAGATAAAGAACTTGCTTTCCGTCAGGCGGCAGACCTCAAAAATGGAGAGGTCAATGTTTTTCTTGTCCGGCATTTCCGGTTTGCGGAAGGAATCATACAGACCGGAGATCAGGAATCGTTCCGTGCCGTCATCGTTGACCAGATAGATGCCCTTGTCGTTGCGGGCATAGATGTGATAGATCTCGCCGCTGAATTGATCCTGCGTGCAGTAATCCAGATAGTCCAGATAATCCTGGGACGGCACTCTGACGCTGACGTTCCCGGACGGCAGATATTTCGCATCCGATTTCTTTGCGCAGTATGCAAGGCTGGTGTACCAGTTTTCATCATCCTCCAGCACACGGCTGTTCGGAGAACCCTTGAGCGTACCGTGTCCGCCGATACAGTTTTCGCCTGCCTGCACCGCGGCAGCGGTGGTTTCTGTGGTTTCGGCGGCGGCAGTTGTCGTCGGAGCCGTGGTCGTCTGATGTGCATCGGCTGCTTCGTTGTTGATATACTGCACCTTTCCGGTCTCAGGCTGATAGACGATCCAGTATTCCGGAACGCGGATCACTTCCGTAGATGTGGGATTGGTTCTGGTATTTTCGCTGGCGACATTCCGGAAGATGACCGTGCCGTCGCAGACTGCTTCCACATACAGAGTATCCTCGATATATTCCGTCCCTTCCATGATCGGGATATCCCATTCGTCGGGCTTGGTCGTGTCGGGTGCGCCGTAATAGAACTTCTGATTTTTGACTGTACAGAACATGTCGCCGGCGTGGTAAAGATCGCCCCAGTATGCGCCCTTGACGAGCACTGTGGTCTGCTTGGTGCTGATATCGTATCTGCAATAATCGCCGCTGTTGTAATCGGTGTAATAGACGCAGTTGTTATAGATATACCAGCCGTTGCCGTAGATCTTTCCTTCAAAAACGACTTCATTGGTGCCGTCTGCAAGGCAGTGGTAAAGCTTTCTGTTTTGTCCGTACGGATTGGAGGAATTGCTGAACTGTTCCTCCGGATGATTGAGCAGCCATGCGTAAACGCCGGTGTCTCCGTCATAGAAAGTGCGCTCCGTATCTTTCATCAGCTGTCCGCTGCCGGTCTGGGTTTCCGTGTCGTAGATTGTCCAGAAGTACTTGAAGTCTTCGGACTGGGGCTTGTCGGGATCGTAGAAGTAGCCGGTCATATAATACTTTCCGTCTTTCAGATGCATGACATGATAGATGATGCCCGCTTTATTGCAGAGATCGTCCGGTGCATCCGGTTTGCGGAAGCATTCAAACACGTTGTCAAGCGGGAGCTGAGTCTCGGTGCCGTCGTCAGCCACCGTGTAGAGATACTGCTTCTGTCTGTAATTGACCAGATGATAGATGCCGCCTTTCATCGTATCGTTTTTGTAGTAGCCTTCCATCGTCAGATTATAGCAGCGTGCGTTGTTGTCTTCTCGGCGGAGATAGGTGTCGTCCGATCTCCGGATGCAGTATGCCATATCGTTGAAATACCAGTAATCATCGTCGCACATGATGGAGCTCTGCGGGCCGAAGCGGAATGCGCCGTGTCCTTTGAGAAAATTCTCCTGTGCGGGTGCGGCAGCGGTCGTGACAGCCGTGTTCGCAAGAACGGCAGGTTCGGTGATCCGTCCGGATCCCTGCTCTTCGATCGGTGCGGTCGCGGCAAGGCTGTTGGACGGTTCCGTCAGGTTGGACGGATTGCGGTTGGCGAGATAGATCCCGCCGGTTACAGTGACGGCAAGAACAGCAGCTGCTGCCGCACCGGTCATAATTTTACGCATGACAATTCTTTTCATGGTATGCTCCTCTCTGTGATGCATACGCTGTTCTGCTTTCTCGAAAAACGATCTGTCTGCGTTCTGGATTGCTTTCAGAAGCTCTTCATTTTTCATAGTAAGCCCTCCTTTGTGAGAAACGATTGCAGCTTTTTTCGTGTCCGCATAAGCGAGACTTTGACTTTGCTTTCGGAGATATCATATGCATCTGCAATGAATGCGACGGAGCGCAGGTTGCCGTACCGCTGAATGAAAATTGCCTGTGCTTCAGGTTTCAGACCGGACAGGAACTGATTGACAGCATCCTGCAGGAGACGCTCGGAGACGACATCTTCCACGTCATCACTGCCTGCAGTGATCTCATCAAGTTCATCCAGTGCCAGCGCGTGCTGACCGCCGCCGCGTTTTTCGGCAATGTTTTTTTCACGTTTGTTATACGAAATACGGCGCAGCACAGTGCATAGATACGCAAATAGATTCTGCGGGCGCTCCGGCGGGATGGCATTCCAGATGCGCAGGAGCGTGTCCTGAAAGACCTCCTGTGCATCCTCATCACTGCCTAAAATCTGTGCAGCGATGTGTCTGCCGGCGTTGCCGTATTGCTGCTCGATTGCACGCAGCCCTGATTCGTCACGCTGTTCGAGCATTGATATAATTGCGTCATCGCTCATGGCTTACACCTCATTTCCTTCACTTGAACGGTACCTGTTCACCCTACAAGACCGGTTCCGGAGCATACGGGTTACACTTCAGTATAACTTTTTTTCAGAAAATTGTCAACGGGCAAAAACTGAAGGCCGTTTCCGGCATCCCGGACACCGGCTGCATGATGCGCAGCGTTTTCCCGGAACTTGCACAAAACATCATATAATCTGGATGATTTACCATTGTCATTCTGCCTCCTCATGAATTATAATGATAAATAGAACGGATTTTTTATCCGTTTGAAGCTGTTATTGTGATTCTTGAGGGGGAAATCATATGAAAAAACGACTGATTGCAGGAATCTGTGCCGGACTGATGATCGGCACATCCGCCGCAGGGTATCTGCCTATGACGGATTATGCTGTGCTGGCGGCACGCATCGGCGATATCAATCTGGATGATGCGCTGAACGCGAAGGATGCGCGGGCACTGCGGGATTTTCTGGTGACGAAATCGAAGGACGCAGCGGGCGCAGATCTCAATAATGACGGCGCGGTCAATGCGCTCGATCTGACACTGCTCAAACGCGACCTGCTGAAAGCCGGCTCGCAGGGCGGTTCCGGTACACTGGTCATCAATGAGGTCTGCTCGACAAACCGGAAATCGCTCAAGGCGGCGGACGGCACCTCGCCGGACTGGATCGAGCTTTACAACGCCGGCGATTCTGCGGCGGATCTCAGCGGGATCGGTCTTTCGGACGGCGACAAGAACCGCTTCAAATTCACATTCTCGGCAGGTACCAGGCTGGGCGCGGGTGAATATCTGATCGTGTTCTGCGACGATACGGATGTGACCGCAGGCGAACTGCACGCAGCATTCAAGATCAGCGCGGCAGGGGAGACGATCTATCTGACCGCCGCGGACGGCACGGAGCTTGACAGCGTTACCCTGCCGGAGCTGGATGCGGATGTCACCTACGGCAGATTCGCAAACGGCTCGTTCTCGCTGCTGAATCCGACGCCGGGCAAATCCAATGATGCGGCGGAGACGGTGGAACGTGTGGAAAAGCCTGTTTTTTCGACCGTGGGCGGTTTCTATGATACCGCATTCGATCTGACGCTGAAGGGCGAAAGCGGAAGTACGATCCTCTACACGCTGGACGGTTCCGATCCGCGCACTTCTTCGACCGCAAAGCAGTATCAGAGCGCAATTTCGATCCGCGATAATACAAATGATCCGAACAAGCTCGCGGTTGTGCAGGAGATCTCTCTCCGCGGCTACACACCGCCCGATTATGCGGTGGACAAGGGCATGACCGTGCGTGCGGTCTGCAAGGACGGCAGCGGCAAATTCAGCGAGGTGGCGACCAACAGCTATTTCATCGGCAAAACGGCATCCTACTATACTGATATGAAAGTGATCGCCATTTCCACGGACAGCGACAATTTCTTCGACAAGGAAAAAGGCATTTACATGATCGGAAACCAGTATGACCGCTGGAAGAACAGCGGAAGCTTCGATCCGAATCTTGATGTCGGCAGCTGCGACAACCCCACCAACTATAATATGGAGGGCAGGGAATGGGAGCGCCCCTGCAATATCCAGGTGTTTGAGGACGGCAAACTGAAATTTACGGAGGATGTCGGCGTGCGCATCTCCGGCAACTGGACGACGGCGTTTGCACAGAAGAGCATGACGCTCTATGCGCGGCGCGACTACGGCGCAAACAAGATGCAGCACGATTTCTTCGAGGGCGCCGCAACGGACATCGACGGCGAAAAGATCAAGGAATACAAGAAGGTCACGCTGCGCAACGGCGGCAACGGCTACGATAACTGCCGCTTCCGCGATGATCTGAACCAGTCGCTTGCGGAAGGTCTCCGGATGGGCAAGCAGGCGAAATATGACTACGCAGTGTTCCTGGACGGCGAATTCTGGGGCTGCTACTCCATGCAGGAAAAGCTCGACGAAAACTATGTGGAATCGCACTATCATGTCGATGCTGACAATGTGACCACGATCAAGAACGGCAAGGAGTATTCCGGACTGGATGCGACCTACAAGGAGTTTGAATCCTTCTGGAGCTGGGCAATGTCTGCGGATATGGCAAACGCCGCGAATTACAAGCGCGTCTGCGACACCATTGATGTGGACGGCCTCATGGATTTCATTGCATTTGAAAACTATATCGTCAACTGGGACTGCATCATCAACAACAATAACTGGATGATCTGGCGTGCAGACGAGACTGATTCCGCCAATGCCTACGCAGACGGAAAATGGCGCTTCCTGCTCTTCGATACGGAGTATTCCTCCGGCTATGACGGAATGTGTCCGCTTACCCGCGACTGCTTCAAGGCAATGGACCGTTCCGGCAAGATCACGAGCATTGCCTCGCTGTTCTTCCGGCTGATGAACAATGCCGAATTCAAGGAGCAGTTCTTCAATCGCTATCAGGAGATCGCAAAGACCAATTTCGATGCGTCGGCTGTCTCCAAAAAGATCGATGCCTATGCTGCCGCGACCAAGGACGGCGCCAACGCGACCTACAAGCGGTTCGGCATCGGTGCGAGCTTCGACAGCAATGTGAAGATCATCCGCAACTTCTACAACAGACGCGGCGCCTATGCGCTGCATCACCTCAATGTGCTGTACGGCATCAATGACAACTGGAAGGACGATCCGAACATGATCGACCAGTTCGGATGGAGCATCTGGATGAACGACGGCGCGGGCTCGATCGAATACAACGACGACGGCAGCATCACGGTCAATGTCACGCGCACCGGTCAGTATGCGCAGGTCAGCAGCAGCACGGTCTCGCTGGAAGCCGGCAAGACCTACCGCATGACCTACAAGATCAGCACGAGCCAGAATGTCAACACCTATTCGATGTTCCAGCAGGGAACCGGCGAATACAAGAGCTACTATTATCAGGATCATACCTTCAGTCCGAATGCACAGACGATCACCGATACCGTCACGATGACGCAGTCGGATGAAAACGTGAAATTCCTGATCGGACTGGACAAGGGAACCGGAACCTATACCATTTCCGACTTCTCGATGATCTGCCTGAACTGATCCGAAACGGGGAGAAAGCCGCATGGTTTTCTCCCCGTTTTTTTGCGTCTGACCGTCAAAAAAGGCAGAGCGTGCAGAAAATGTGCAAAACCTACTTGCTTTTTTTGCGCAAAAATGGTATACTAATAAGATAACAGACTGCCGGTTCGCACCGTTTTCCGTGTGCGCGGCAGCCTGATCCACACCATTCCGGAGGTGACAGTGTGCTCAAAAACTGGGAGATCGGCAGTCCCGATCCGAACCTTTCCGAAACACTCCGCCGTCAGGGCGGTATCAGCAGCCTTTGCGCTGACGTTCTGATCTCACGCGGGATCCTGTCCGTTGAAGCAGCCGGTGAACTGCTCAATGTCGATGCGCTCTCCGATCCCTTTCTCCTGATGGGGATGCAGGACGCCGTCGACCGCATCACCGCCGCCCTCGATTCCGGCGAACGCATCTGCGTTTACGGCGACTATGACTGTGACGGCGTGACCGCCACCGTGATGCTCGTCAGCTGGCTTACCGTGGCAGGCGCGGATGTGATCTGGTATATCCCCACACGCGCCGAGGGTTACGGCATGCGCTGCGACCGGATCCAGAAGCTGCACGACGAAGAGGATGTCTCGCTCATCATCACCGTCGACAACGGCATTTCTGCTGTCGAAGAGGCAAAATACATCAAAGAGCTCGGCATGAGTCTGGTCATCACCGACCACCACCGCCCCGGCGATGTGATCCCGGAGGCAGATGCCGTCGTCGATCCCTATCAGCCGGACTGCGCCTCACCCTATAAGACCATCTGCGGCGCCGTCGTCGTACTGAAGCTGCTCGCTGCAATAGACGGCGGCGAGATCGAACCCGTGCTCGAACAGTTCGGCGATCTTGCCGCACTCGCCACGATCGCGGATGTGATGCCGATTAACGGCGAAAACCGCTTTCTTGTGCAGCGCGGGCTGGAATTTCTCACAAACACCGACCGTGTCGGACTGCTCGCGCTCATGGCTGTCAGCGGCATCGAGATCGGAACGGCAATCTCCGCAAGCGCGGCGGCGTTCCAGCTGATCCCGCGCATCAATGCCGCCGGACGCTTCGGCGACGCATCTCTGGCGGCAAAACTCTTCCTCACGGACGATCCGGAGGAGGCGGAATCGCTTGCACAGCAGATTCACGGACTCAACACCGAGCGCCGTGAGACCGAGCAGATCATTCTGCAGGAGATCATGGACTATATCCGGCTGCATCCGGAAACGCTCTGGCAGAGAGTGCTGGTGTTTTCCGGTGAGAACTGGCACCACGGCGTGATCGGCATTGTCGCGGCACGGCTGCAGGAGCGTTTTGGCAAGCCCTGTTTCCTTATGACGCGGGACGGCGAGTGCTACCGCGGATCCGCACGCGGCTTCGGGGCATTTTCCGTGTTCGACTGCCTTTACAGCTGCGAGCCGCTGCTCGTGAAATACGGCGGTCACCCCGGTGCGGGCGGCTTCACCGTCACCGCCGAAAACAAGGATGCATTCTGCGATGCGATTCAGACCTATGCGCTCGAACATAACCGCGAAATGCCTGTGATGACCGTTTCCGCGGTGCGTGCCGTTTCGCCGCAGGAGCTCAGTCTCCAGAATGTCAAGGGACTGGAGATCCTCGAACCCTTTGGCCAC
>JAFZPL010000173.1 GCA_017550355.1 Oscillospiraceae bacterium
CCTGAACATCATCTATGTCACCGCCGAGACCTTTGCAAACGAGCTGATTGTGGCAATCCACCAGAAGAAAGATGTCACCAAATTTCACGAAAAATACCGCAATGCGGACGTTCTGCTTGTCGATGACGTACAGTTTATCAGCGGCAGAGAGTCCACACAGGAGGAATTTTTCCATACCTTTAATAATCTGCACAGCGTCGGCAAGCAGATTGTGCTGACCTCCGACCGTCCGCCGAAGGATCTGCGCATTCTCGAAGACCGCATCCGCAACCGCTTTGAGATGGGTCTGATTGCAGATATCTCGACGCCGGACTTTGAAACCAGAGTGGCGATTATCCGCCGCAAGGCTGAACTTTTAGAATTCAATATTCCCGATGATGTGGCGGAATTCATCGCAAACCGCCTGAAAACCAACATCCGACAGCTCGAAGGCGCCGTCAAGAAGCTGAAAGCACTGAAACAGCTTGCAAATTCGTCCCCGTCCATTTCGATGGCGCAGAGCGTCATCCGCGACATTCTGACGGACGAGCAGCCGACGCCGGTGACGATTGAGCATATTATTCAGGAGGTTTCCAACCTCTACGGCGTCAGCGCAGAGGATATCCGTTCCTCCAAGCGCGCCTCGCAGATTTCCAACGCCCGCAAGGTTGCAATCTACCTTGTGCGTGAAATTACAAATATGCCGCTGAACTCGATCGGCGAGGAATTCGGCGGCAGAGATCACTCGACCATCGTTTACGCGGTCCAGAACGTCGAGAAGGCAATGGAAAAAGACCCGAACCTCCGCGACGCCATCGAATCCATCACCAAAACCGTCCGCGAGGGAAGCAGATAAGGTGTCTCCGACAGATTGATAATGGTGGCTGCTCGCCCCCAAACCCCTCGCTGGGGACTTAGTCCCCAGACCCCATATTAAAGAATATTATGGGATACCAAAGGGACACCGTCCCTTTGGTAGGGTTTGGGGCAACGCCCCATTATAAATCATCCGAGAAGCGGATACCTTATTATCCAAAACGCAGAAATCTTCTGACGAATTTTCCCCGTGTTCATCATTCTGCCCAAATCCCGTCCTGACACGCGCCGGACAGCTCATTCCGGATGCGCGTCCGGCGGATTCAACCCAGCGGAATAATCCGGAAGAATACATCCCGCAGTAAAAAATACATCCGGATGGATTTTCAACGTATGTTAAATTGAGTGTTGAAAACAAGGCTCGTATCTGCGGCGTTTCTTCCTGTTTCCCCATGGATAATCCGTATAAATGTTGAAAACTAAAAAATATACTCGACGTATTCACAATTTCAACAGTTTTTTCAACAGAAAATTTTGCATCTTCCACTTTTCCAGACCCGGCTGACAGATCATTTCCGCTTTCCACTTTTCCGGAATCTGTCCACTGTCCGGCGTTCAAAAATCTGCCGCGAACAGACACCCTGTTTTTTTCCGGAATCATGTCGGTTTTCTGTTCTCCGATGCAGACATTCAACTTTTCCGCAGCCCCTACTACTACTACGATATACCTATTTCTATCTGATCTGTCCGATTTGCGCAGATCGCAGAAAGGATCACCGCTTATGAAATTCACCTGTGACAAAACCGCACTTTATGAAGTTCTGCCGAATGTGGCAAAAGCGGCAAGCGTCAAAACGCCGATGGAGGCACTCGCCGCAATCCGGCTTGCTGCTGCCGGCACGGAGCTTGAGCTGACCGGCTATGATCTGGAGCTCGGCATCCGGACACAGATTCCGGCAGCCATTGAAGAGGAAGGCGTCATGCTGGTTGATAGCAGACTCTTTTCGGAAATCGTCCGCAGAATGCCGGACGGCATTGTCTCTGTGGAAACGGATTCACACCTGAAAATTACGATCACCGGCAGCGGAACCTCCTGTCAGCTTGCCGGCATGAGTGCAGACGAATATCCCGATCTGCCCGATATTGAGCAGCAGCAGGGCGCGGTCATTCCGCAGAATCTGCTCCGCAGCATGATTGACCAGACCATCTATGCCGTTTCGCTTGACGAGACCAAGCCGGTCTTTACCGGTGAGCTCATCGAAATGGCAGATGACGCCATCAATATCGTTGCGCTGGACAACTACCGCATGGCACTCCGTACCGAGCCGCTGCCCGGTCAGGAGCCGATGAAATTCGTTGTGCCGGCAAAGGCGCTCCGCGAAATCGAGCATCTGCTGGAGGAGGACGAGAAAAACGAAAAGCCGTGTATCATCCGCCTCGACCAGCATCACGCGATTTTCGAGGTGCGGCATTATACCGTGTACACGAGACTGCTTGCCGGTGAGTTCATCAATTACCGCCGCAGCATTCCGCAGACCTCCAAGACCGAGGCGGTTATCAGCCGCCGCGAGCTGATTGACAGTCTGGAGCGCTGCGCGCTGCTCATCAGCGAAAAGAACAAGACTGCCGTGCGGTTCCAGTTTGAGGACGGAAAACTGCTGATTAGCTGTCAGAATGCCGTCGGCAGCGTCGATGACCAGATTTCGTGCAGCGTGACCGGCGAGAAAATGATTATCGGCTTCAACAACCGCTATCTGCTCGACGCCGTCCGCGCGGTGCAGGGCGATCAGGTGAGAATGTTCCTGACGGCAGCAGACAGAGCTGTCCGGGTCATGGAGGCAGACGGCGACAATTCCGTCGCGGTCATTATGCCGGTGCAGGTGCGCCGGTAACCGGGAGGTTTTTGCATGGAAACCGTCGAGGTGACCATCCGGACACCGTTCATCAAGCTGGAACAGATCATGAAGCTTGC
>JAFZPL010000174.1 GCA_017550355.1 Oscillospiraceae bacterium
ATGTGCCGTCACAACCGTCTCAAGGGCACCTATTCCGACACGGCGCCGATCCTTTGGCAGTACGGCGCACTGGCAAGACTCAAGAAGGGCGAAAAGATCGACAAGCTGCTGTACGGCGGTTATTCGACGATTTCCCTCGGCTATGCAGGCCTCTATGAATGCGTCAAGGCGATGACCGGCAAATCGCACACCGATCCGGCAGCAACGCCGTTTGCGCTGGAGATCATGCAGCATCTGAACGATGCATGCAAGGCGTGGAAGGAGAAGGAGCATATCGACTTCTCCCTGTACGGCACGCCGCTGGAGTCCACCACCTACAAATTCGCAAAATGTCTCCAGAAGCGGTTCGGCATCATCCCCGGCATCACCGACCGCCCGTATATCACCAATTCCTACCACATCCACGTCACGGAGCATATCGACGCCTTTGAGAAGCTGAAATTCGAGTCGCAGTTCCAGCGCCTGTCGCCGGGCGGCGCGATCAGCTATGTGGAAGTGCCGAATATGCAGGATAATCTGGAAGCGGTGCTGGAGGTCATGAAATATATCTATGACCACATCATGTATGCAGAGCTGAACACGAAGAGCGATTATTGCCAGTGCTGCGGCTTTGACGGCGAGTTCGTCACGGTTGAGGAGGACGGCAAGCTGGTCTGGGAATGCCCGAACTGCGGCAACCGCGATCAGGCAAAGATGAATATTGCCCGCCGTACATGCGGCTATATCGGCACGCAGTACTGGAATCAGGGACGCACCGCCGAGATCAAAGACAGGGTGCTGCATCTATGAACATTGCGAACATCAAGCCCGTGGATATCGCGGACGGCATCGGTGTGCGCGTGAGCGTGTTTGTGTCCGGCTGCCGGCATCACTGCAAGAACTGCTTCAACCCGGAGACATGGAGCTTTGATTACGGTACACCTTACACCGAAGAAACGGAGCGTGGGATCATCGAAAAGCTGCGTCCGTCTTATATCCGCGGTCTGACGCTGCTGGGCGGCGAGCCCTTTGAACCGGAGAATCAGCGGGTGCTGGTGACGCTGCTGCAGCGTGTCCGCGAAGAACTGCCGGAAAAGGATATCTGGAGCTATTCCGGTTACACCTTCGAGCAGCTGACCGGTGCGGAGAACTGCGCGGCGCGGTGCGAGGTCACGGATGAAATGCTCTCAATGCTGGATGTGCTGGTGGACGGGGAGTATGTGGACGAGCTCCGCAATATCCGTCTGAAATTCCGCGGCTCGGAGAATCAGCGCATTCTCAATGTGCCGGAATCGCTTGCAAAGGGCGAACCGGTACTCTGGAAGGCGTAAGCGGTAAGTAGAAAGTAGCAAGTAGAAAGTATCCTGCACCGCATGAAAACTGGACAGAACGACAAAAATCAGAAAATCCCGCCGGAACGCTTGATTCCGGCGGTTTTTTGTTGTATAATAGCAAACGGACAAAAAAGACAATAACGCGAGCAGCGTTCAGACATCTAATACAGATAATGAACGCGAAAATGCCTGCGCGGGCTCCGCGCTTGGTTCAGATCAAAGTTGAAAGGAAATTGACAATGAATATTGCAATACCTCGTCCCCATCGCGGTGAGCTGCATATCAAAGAGCATGCGCTCGGATTTTTCAAGGCACAGCCTGTGCTGGTGATCGCATTCATTCTGGCGGTCATCTCTGCGTTTGTGATCCCGCCCGATGCAAAATACAAGGATTACTGCAATACGACCGTGCTGATCCAGCTGTTCGGGCTGATGATCGCAGTCTCCGGCGTGCGGAGCATCGGCGTGTTCGATACGATGACAGGCATGATCCTGAAACGGACGGGAACCGTGCGGCGGCTGGGCTTTATGCTGATGCTGCTCTGCTTCTTCATGTCCATGCTCGTGACGAACGATGTTGTTCTGCTGACTTTCGTTCCGCTCACCCTTCTGATTTTCAAGCAGATCCCTGACGAAAAGAGCCGCATCCTGACGCTCGTTCTCGAAACGGCTGCTGCGAATCTCGGCAGCATGCTCACGCCGGTCGGCAATCCGCAGAACCTCTATCTCTATGACCACTACGCGATGGATGCCGGCACATTTCTCCGCGTGACGCTGCCTGCGGGGCTCGGTTCACTGCTGATGCTTTCGCTGCTCTGTCTGTTTCTGCCGAAGACTGCATGTGAAGCAGCCGCACAGCCGCACACCGCTTTGCATAAACCGAAGGCACTGGCATATACTGCACTGTTCGCAGTCTGCCTTTGCTGTGTGTTTCGCCTGATCCCGCCGCTTGCGCTGCTCTGCACGGCGCTTGCGATTGCGCTTCTCTTTGACCGCTCGCTGCTGAAAAAGGTGGATTATTCGCTGCTGGTGACCTTCGTCTGCTTCTTTGTGTTCGTCGGCAATATTGCACGGATCGGCGCTGTCAGTGACGGCATTTCCCATATCCTCGCGGGCAGAGAGGTGCTTGTCTCGGCGATCCTCTCGCAGGGTATCAGTAATGTGCCGGCGGCGATGATGCTTTCCGGCTTTACGGACAACGGCACAGCACTCCTGCTCGGCGTGAATCTCGGCGGACTCGGCACGATGATCGCCTCGATGGCGAGCCTCATTTCGTTCCAGTTCTACCGCAAAGCTGAGGGCGCGAAAACGGGACGATATTTCGCGGTGTTTTCCGCAGTCAATTTCGGAATGCTGGCAGTTCTGCTGATCGCCGCACAGCTGATCGGATGAGGAATTCTGGATGAAAACAGTGATTATTCACGGTCAGAGCCACAAGGGTTCGACCTATCATATTGCACACAGTCTCGCGGAAAAGATCGGCGGGGAGCTGACGGAATTCTTTCTCCCGCGCGATTTCGGAGAATTCTGCGTCGGATGCACGAACTGTTTCATGGTGCATGAATCGAAATGTCCGCATTACAAAAAGCTCACGCCGATCACGCAGGCGCTCGACGCAGCAGATGTGATTATTCTGGCTTCTCCCGTCTATGTGTATCATGCGACCGGTGCGATGAAAGCGCTCCTCGATCATTACGGCTACCGCTGGATGGTTCACAGCCCGGAGGGCGCAATGTTCACGAAGCAGGGTGTATGCATCTCAACGGCGGCGGGTGCGGGCATGAAGTCCACCAATAAGGATATGGCGGACAGTCTGTTTTTCTGGGGCGTCGCGAAAATCTACAAATACGGCAAGGGTGTTGCTGCGACCGCATGGGATCAGGTGAGCACGAAAAAGCAGCAGCAGATCGACCGTGATCTGAACGCGCTTGCGGGAAAGATCGTGCGGCGGCAGGGACATGTGAAGCCGGGGCTGAAAACGCGCGCGATGTTTTTCGCAATGCACCTGATGCAGCGGAACGGCTTCAACGAACGTGATGTGAAATACTGGAAGGAAAAGGGGTGGACGGGCAGTGTCCGTCCGTGGAAACAATGAAAAGACCGTGTGCAGACGCGCTGACTGCACACGGTTTTTTGTCAGATGGAATAGTCGCTGCCGGAGGCTTCCTGTTCATGCTTTACGATATCTTCAAGCGTGATGCTGTCGAGATATTCGCGCACCTTTTCGTACAGTCCCTCCCAGATATAGAGCGTCGTGCAGGAGCCGAGGCGCGGGCAGTCGTTGATTTCCAGATCAAGGCAGGATACCGGCGCAAGGCTGCCCTCCGTTGCGCGGAGAATATCGCCGACAGAGCAATCCTTCGGATCCTTCGCGAGCATATAGCCGCCGCGGTTGCCGCGGTTCGTGCGCAGGATGCCGCTGCGGTTGAGCATCGGAACGATCTGTTCGAGGTATTTTTTCGAGATGCCCTGATGCTCCGAGACTTCTTTGAGCGAAATGTAGCCTTCGTCGCGGTGGAGTGCCAGATCGGTGAGCATTCTGAGCGCATATCTGCCTTTGGTTGAGATTTTCATGTGATTACTCCTTTCGGATTTCCCTCAGTATTTGGTGAACAGGATATTATTGACCTGTTCGGTGATATAGATTTCATCGCCCTTGACTTCGACGGCATAGCTTTCAAGCACGGAACGGTCAGACTGCGCGAGCAGAGCATCGTATTCCGGCGTTTTCTTCCGCGGGAATCGGATGCTGCTGTCAAAGAAATCCATCCGGTGCAGTCCGCATGCTTCGCAGACCGTCTGCCAGTCGTCTTTTGTATAGAACCGGATATGTCCGTCCGGCTTCATCTGCATAAACCGGTCGACAAAACGCGCTGTGTCGTTGTCGTTTGGGGCAGGATCGGACAGGAAAAAGCATCCGCCGTGGGAGAGGACACGGCTGACTTCGGCGATGCTGCGCCGGATCTCCGGAAAATGATGCAGCGCATACCGTGAGAGCACCAGATCGAACGAGCCGTCTGCAAACGGGAAAACGGAGCCGTCGTAGCTGACGAATTGCAGATTCCGGAGTCCATCTTTTTCTGCGGCGGCGCGGTTGGCGTCCAGCGCCTGTTCAACGATATCGAGCCCGGTCACGGTGATGTCCGGATGCTCTCTTGCAATCGGAAACGCGAGAAATCCGGTGCCGGTGCCGAGATCGAGGATCCGCATGCCTCTTCTGAGCGGGAGAAAGCGGAGGATCTGACTGAGATGGTCGGTATTCTTTGTTTGCCGGTCGTAGAATGTGCCTTCCGCAAAGCTGTGTTCAAAGCCTTCTTTTGCTGCCCGGATGGTTTGTGCGGGATCTTTCATACAAAACCTCCGTGTTTATAGGTATATAATATTATATCACAGAATGCGGGCAGATGCAATTGACAGAAACACGATTTTGCAGGCAAAAAATGCGGATCATTGCACAATCCATACAAAAACAGTATGTTTATAGCATTTTGAAAGAATACATAGTTAAATGAAAAATATTTCTAAAACCGGTTGACAAAAGAAACAGAATGTGCTATAATCCAAATTACAGGCAATGAGGAAGTCAAGCATAATACTGTCCCTGTGTACAGAGAGCCGATGGTTTGGTGTGAATCGGTCGCACACGGTATGATGTATCCCTTCTGAGCCGGAACGCTGAAAGCGAAGCCGCGTAAGTGTTCCCGTGATGCTGCGTAAAGGTAAAGGGCTTGTTGGAGTCCGTGAGCGGTGCAGGGCAATAGTCCGCACAATTTGAGTGGTACCGCGGGTAATCAGTTGATGATGCTCGTCTCAAAGTTTTATGCTTTGGGACGAGTATTTTTTATATCTTAAAATGTAAAGGAGTGCCGAAAATGGAACAGAATACCCCGCTTTTGAACGCTGAATCCAGCATCCGTGAGGTGGCAGAACGCATTATGCGGCTGCGTGAGGATCTTGGCCTCAGCATTGACGAGATGGCAGAGCAGACAGGATTTTCGGTGGATGAATACCGGCTTCTGGAATCCGGACAGAAGGATTTCAGCTTCACATTTATCTACAAGTGCGCCAATATTTTTCATGTGGAGATCTCTGAACTGCTCGAAGGCTCCAGCCCGGAGCTCAAGGGCTACACCGTCACGCGCAGAGGCGAGGGCATGCCGATCGTGCGCCGCGAGGGCTTTGTGTATAACCGTCTCGCGCACAAGTTCAAGAACAAGATCGTCGAGCCGTTCCATGTGGTGATCCCGTATTCCGAGGAGGCGCTGTCGAAGCCGCTGCATCTGGGCAGCCACGCCGGACAGGAGATGGATATTGTCCTCAAGGGCACGCTCCGCATGATCGTCGGTTCGCACACCGAGATCCTGCACGAGGGCGACTGCATCTACTACGACAGCTCCATGCCGCACGACGAGATCGCGCTCGGAGGCGAGGACTGCGAGATCTATGCGTTCGTTATGGCACCGCGCGGCGGTGTTTCGGAGTATAAAGAGCAGGTGCTGGAGCATCATGCAACGAATGTCGACAAGGCGGGGCTGATGCACCCGGTTGCCGAGAAGTTTGTGACCTGCGAGACCAACGAAACGGGCGTTCTGAGCGCCGTGCATTTCCAGCACAAGGAAGAATTCAACTTTGCTTATGATATCGTGGATGCGATGGCAGAAAAATGCCCGGATAAGACCGCAATGATCTATGTCGACGTGAATCATAAGGAACGCAGATTCACCTTCAAGGATATCAAGCGGTACTCCTGCCAGACCGCAAACTATTTCAAGTCACTCGGCATCAAGAAGGGTGACCGCGTGATGCTGGTTTTGAAGCGCCACTATCAGTTCTGGTTCTCGATCCTTGCACTGCACCGCATCGGCGCACTGGTCATTCCCGCATCGAATATGCTGAAAAAGCATGATTTTGAATACCGCTTCAATTCTGCGCAGGTTTCTGCAATCGTTTGTACCGCAGACGGCGATGTCGCAAATGAAGTCGATCTCGCAGCAGCAAACTGCCCGTCCCTGAAGACGAAGGTCCTCGTGAACGGTCAGCGCGAAGGCTGGCACGATTTCAACGCGGAGCTTCCGGCGTACAGCACGCATTTTGCACGTACTGCGGATACGCCCTGCGGCAGCGATCCGATGCTGATCTTCTTCAGCTCCGGTACATCCGGCAACCCGAAGCTTGTGCTGCACAGCTATCAGTATCCGCTCGGTCACTATGTCACTGCCCGTTACTGGCAGAATGCAGATCCGAACGGCCTGCACTTCACGATCTCCGATACCGGCTGGGGCAAGGCACTCTGGGGCAAGCTCTACGGTCAGTGGATGTGTGAATCTGCCGTCTTTGTATATGATTTCGACCGCTTCCATGCAGACGATATCCTGCCGATGTTCAAGAAATACCACGTCACCAGCTTCTGCGCACCGCCGACCATGTACCGCTTCTTCATCAAGGAAGATCTCGGCAGATATGATCTGTCCTCGCTGAAATATGCCTGCATCGCAGGTGAGGCGCTGAATCCGGAGGTCTTCCATCAGTTCTACCGCGCAACCGGCATCAAGCTGATGGAGGGATTCGGCCAGACCGAAACCACGCTTTCCATCGCGAACGTCGTCGGCATGGAGCCGAAGCCGGGCAGCATGGGCAAGCCGAATCCGCAGTATGATGTGCAGGTGCTTCTGCCGGACGGCTCACCTGCGAG
>JAFZPL010000175.1 GCA_017550355.1 Oscillospiraceae bacterium
CAAGGTCAGCTATGAGCAGAAGCCGTTCCGCCGCGAGGTCATGCGCACCTACGGCGCATCCGTCACGCCCTCCCCGTCCGAGACAACCGAAATCGGCAGAAAGATTCTCGCGGAGCATCCCGGCACCGGCGGTTCCCTCGGCTGTGCGGTCTCCGAAGCGGTTGAATGTGCTGTGTCCAATGAGGGATACCGCTATGTTCTTGGCTCCGTGCTGAACCAGGTCGTTCTGCACCAGACAGTGATCGGTCTGGAAACCAAGGCGGCTCTCGATAAATACGGCATCAAGCCGGATGTCATCATCGGCTGTGCAGGCGGCGGCTCGAACCTCGGCGGTCTGATCTCCCCGTTTGTCGGCCAGCAGCTGCGCGGTGAAGCAAATTACCGCTTTGTCGCAGTTGAACCGGCTTCCTGCCCGTCCCTCACGCGCGGCACATATGCGTATGATTTCTGCGATACCGGTCACATCTGCCCGCTCGCAAAGATGTACACCATCGGCAGCGACTATATCCCGGCACCGAACCACGCAGGCGGTCTGCGTTACCACGGCATGAACACCACGCTCTCCGAGCTGCACCACCAGGGCATTCTCGAAGCAGTCTCCTACCGTCAGACAGACGTATTCTCCGCAGCGGTTGAATTCGCAAGAGTGGAAGGCATACTTCCGGCACCGGAAAGCTCTCACGCAATCCGCGCTGCGATCGACGAAGCGCTCAAGTGCAAGGAAACCGGCGAAGAGAAGACCATCGTCTTCGGCCTCACCGGCACAGGCTATTTCGATCTCGCGGGCTATGCAAACTACAATGACGGCAACCTCTCCAATTACATCCCGACCGATGAAGAGCTCGCTGCATCCCTCGCAAAGCTGCCGAAGATCTGAGCGAAGATTACCCGTTTCACTGTAAAAAAACGAACAAAATCACAAAATAGCCCTTGACATTTTGCTGATTTTCAATTATAATGAATATGTCGCAAGACACACCACTCAAATATAAGGGAGGATATTCGCATGGGCAAGTTCGTTATCAAGCAGACTAAAACAGGCATCAAATTTGATCTCAAGGCCGGCAACGGTGAAGTGATCGCAACATCCGAGGTCTACACCACGGAGAAGGCATGCCGCGCAGGCATCGCAAGCGTGCAGAAGAATGCACCGATTGCAGGTGTCGAGGATCAGACCGCAGAGGGTTTTGAGACACTGAAGCATCCGAAATTCGAGGTCTACAAGGACAAGGCCGGCGAATTCCGCTTCCGTCTCAAGGCAACGAACGGTCAGATCATCGCTGTCAGCGAAGGCTATAAGGCAATCAGCGGCTGCCTGAACGGCATTGATTCCGTCAAGAAGAACGCGGATTCTGAGATCACCGTACAGGAAGGCTGATCAGACTGGAGGAACAGTTACAAATGGATATCAAAGCACAAATCGAAAGCATCATCGCCAAAGTCACCGGTGATGAGGAGATCAAGGAAAAGTTCAACAACGATCCGGTTGGCACTGTTCGCGGCTTTGTCGGCGACGCAGCAGACAACGAGACCGTGAAAAAGATTGTGGACGCAGTCAAGGCTGCTCTGGTCGGCGGAAAGCTCGGTTCTCTCGGCGTAAAGGTTGCTGATATGCTCGGCATCAAGAAGGACGAGGAGGATGCAGAAGCTGCATCCGAGGAAAAGCCGGAGGAGAATGGCGGCAACGGCATTCTCGGCGGTCTGGGCGGTATGATCGGCGGTCTGTTCGGCGGCAAAAAGGATGCTGCTGAGGAGAAGAAGGACGAATAAGCGAATACAAATAAGCAAAACCCGACTCACGTTGTGAAATGTGAGTCGGGTGCTTTTTTATTTGTGTTTTTCTATTTCCCAATTGTTTTGCAGTAGTTGGAAGCCTTGCTATTCTCCAAAAAAATCGGGAAAAACTTTTTGACATGATGTCCGTTCGTGCGGTTTCCTTCTTAAAAATCCGTCGCGCAGCGACACCGCAATTTCTCATTCCTCACTCCGCATTTCTAACTTTCCTCGCCCTGCCATTGCGGAATAAAGCTCTCCGCGGCGGCTTCTCCCTCCTGCGTGAATGCATCTGCAATGCCAATCTGTTCCGCATAGCGCACCACATGCTCATATTCACGGTCGGTCACGCGGCGCGAAAGCAGCGGATGCGCCTGACACTGCGGCATCGGCGTATACTGATTCATGATGCTGATGCCGATGCGGCTGCCGTATGTCTCATGCAGATAATAGAGGATGCGGCGGGATTCCTGCGTATGCCCCGGCAGCACCAGATGCCGCACCTGCACACCGCGTTTCAGCAGCCCGTTTTCGTCCTTCATCTGTTCGCCGCACTGGCACACCATCTCCGCAAGCGCTGCCTTTGCAATCTCCGGATAATCCGGCGCATGGGAATACTCGGCTGCCAGTTTCGGGGAAATATATTTGAAATCAGGCAGATAGATGTCCACCAGACCATCCAGCAGCTTCAGCGTTTCCGGCAGCTCGTAGCCGCTGGAATTCCACACGATCGGGATATGCAGACCGCGCTGCTTTGCGATCCGGATCACCGGCACAAGCTGCTGCACATAATGCGAGCCCGTGACCAGATTGATATTATGCACGCCGTCCGCCTGCAATTGCAGCATTGTATCACAAAGCTGTTCCGGCGAAATTTCATATCCGACATGGCTGACTGCGATCTCGTGATTCTGACAGTAGATGCAGCGCAGATTGCATCCGCTGAAAAAGACCGTGCCGGAACCGTTTGTGCCGGAGATGGGCGGCTCCTCCCAATAATGCGGGGCAGCCCTCGCAATGCGCAGTGTTTCGGATTCTCCGCAGAAACCCGTTTTCTCTGCGCGGTTGATCCCGCAGCGGCGCGGGCAGAGTGTGCAGATCATCCATTCACCTCCGAATCAGGCAGGATCCGCAGCAGAACTGCATTCTGCATCAGCCAGCCCTCCGGCGTCATCGTCAGACGGCTCCCGTCCAGATGCAGAAACTGCGGGATCAGCGGCTTTGCACGGCGCAAAATCTCCGCGCTGTGTGCCGGATAGCAGGCAAGGTCAACGCCCTCTCTGAGACGCAGACCGAGCATGATTCGTTCGCTGTCGCCGAGCGGTGCGGAATCCGTTAATTCCGTCGACTGAACTGCTGCATCCAGAAACGCCGTCAGATCGGGCGGAACCGCATACCGGATGCCTCTGTTCTGCGAATGCGCCGCCGGGCCGATGCCGTAATACGGGGCGCACTGCCAATATTTGTTGTTATGGCGGCTTTCAAATCCCGCTTTTGCGAAATTCGAGATCTCATAGTGCAGAAAACCTTCAGCCGTCAGCACATCGTGGATCCGGAGATAGCGCGATGCCTGTTCATCGTCAGATAATAAATCGGGAGGGCATTCCGCAAACGGCGTCCCCTCCTCGATTTTCAGCATATAAGTCGAAATATGCGCAACGGGCAGTTCCGATACAATCCGCAGATCATCCGAAACCAATTTCTCCGACTGCACCGCCAGCCCGACCATCAGATCCACCGAAAGATTGGGAAATCCTGCCGCCGCCGCACGGTTCACCGCGCTGACTGCCTACTCAGGCGTATGTTTCCTTCCAAGCTGCGCGAGCACATCCGGCTGAAAGGACTGCACACCGACCGAAAGCCGGTTGATGCCGCTTTCCCGCCATGCAGAGAGCTTTGCGTCGGTCATGGTCAGAGGATTGGCTTCCAGCGTGATCTCTGCATCCGCCGCAGCATCGCAGCGTTCGCGGATCGCCCTCAGGATCCGTTCAATATGCGCGGGCGGGAGCATAGAGGGTGTTCCGCCGCCGAAATACACCGTATCCGCCGAAAGGCCGTCGGGAAGCGCCGCGATATTCCGCAGCACCGCTTCGGTGTACCGTTCTGCCGTGTCTGCGCGGTATGCCGCTGAATAAAAATCGCAGTACGGGCATTTTTTCGCGCAGAACGGCACATGGATATAGATGCCCGCTTTCATTCGCGCCGGATCGCGGGGATCAGAGCGCCGAAGAACATATTGAACAGAAACGAAACGACGTATGCGCCTGCAAGCAGAACCGCGCCCCAGAGGATGATATTGTTCTTCTCCTCGCTGAAATATGTGAAATAATTATACATCACGAAGCCGAACGCTGCCAGCGTCAGGATTGTGCGCACAGTCAGGCAAAGCTTTCCGTTCACACAGCGTCCGCCGCAGTTCGGACAGTGTTTTCCGGCACTGGTGATATTGCCGCAGAGGGCTTTCTGGATGGGCGAAAAGGTTTTCTCGCCGCAGTGGGGACATTTGTATTTCATGATAATCCTCCGGCTCACTCATCATCATATTTGAGAACAGCCATGAATGCTTCACTCGGTACCTCGACCGAACCGAGCTGACGCATACGCTTTTTGCCCTCTTTCTGCTTTTCGAGCAGCTTCTTCTTTCGCGTGATATCGCCGCCGTAGCACTTCGCAAGCACATCCTTGCGCAGCGCCTTGACCGTCTCACGCGCAATGATCTTTCCGCCGATCGCCGCCTGGATCGGGACTTCAAACAGCTGACGCGGGATATTGTCCTTAAGCTTTTCCGCGATCTTGCGTGCTCTCGGATACGCCTTTGTTTCATGCACAATGAACGAAAGCGCATCGACGATCTCGCCGTTCAGCAGGAAATCGAGCTTGACCAGCTTCGACGGCGCATAGCCCGCAAGCTCATAGTCGAGCGACGCATAGCCGCGTGTGCGGGATTTCAGTGCATCAAAGAAATCATAGATGATTTCGTTCAGCGGGAGCTCATAGTGCATCTCCACACGCACGTCGTCGAGATACTGCATATCCTTGAACGTGCCGCGGCGCTCCTGACAGAGATCCATGATACCGCCGACATACTCCTTCGGCGCAAGGATGCTTGCCTTGACGACAGGCTCTTCCGCCTCCGCGATGCTGGCAGGATTCGGATAATTCGAGGGGTTGTCAATCATCAGGACTTCGCCGCTCGTGAGCGTGACCTTATAGATAACGGAAGGTGCCGTCGTGACCAGATCGAGATCGTATTCACGCTCCAGACGCTCCTGAATGATCTCCATATGCAGCAGACCGAGGAAGCCGCAGCGGAATCCGAAGCCGAGCGCGATGGAAGTCTCCGGTTCAAAGGTCAGCGCGGCATCATTGAGCTGCAATTTCTCCAGTGCGTCGCGCAGATCGTTGTAATGCGCACCGTCGGCGGGATAAATACCCGAAAACACCATCGGTGCCACTTTGCGGTAACCGGGCAGCGGTTTCTCACAGGGATTGTCTGCCAGCGTGACCGTATCACCGACACGCGTATCGCCGATGCTCTTGATCGACGCGGTGATGTAGCCGACCTCGCCCGCTGCGAGCACGCCGTGATTGATATGCTCTGTCGCACTCATCACACCTGCTTCAACGACCGTGAATTCCGCACCGGTCGCCATCAGACGGATGCGGTCGCCCGTCCGGACGGTTCCCTCCTTGACGCGGACATAAATAATAACGCCCTTGTAAGAGTCATAATAACTGTCAAAAATGAGCGCCTGCAGCGGGGCATTCTCATCACCCTGCGGCGCGGGGATATCCGTAACGATTCGCTCCAGCACCTCTTCGATATTCGTGCCGAGCTTTGCGGAAACACGCGGCGCATCCATACACGGGATGCCGATCACGTTCTCCACTTCCTGTGCAACGCGCTCCGGTTCGGCGGAGGGCAGGTCAATCTTGTTGATGACCGGCAGGATCTCAAGATCCGCATCCACCGCAAGATAGGTGTTCGCCAGCGTCTGCGCCTCAATGCCCTGTGACGCATCGACAATGAGGATCGCGCCCTCACACGCGGCAAGCGAACGGCTCACCTCATAGTTGAAGTCGACGTGGCCGGGGGTGTCGATCAGATGAAAGCGGTAGGTTTCACCGTTGTTCGCCGTATAATCCAGCGCGACGGCTCTCGCCTTGATGGTGATGCCGCGTTCGCGCTCAATATCCATATTATCAAGCAGCTGCTGTTCCATATCGCGCTTTGCGACGGCGCATGTCTTTTCGAGAATGCGGTCTGCAAGCGTGGATTTGCCGTGGTCGATATGGGCAATGATGCTGAAATTCCGGATCTTATCGTTTGCCATGCATATTCCTCCATTATAAGAATACTTCTATTATAGCACAGATCCCGTGAAAATGCAAGCCCTGCGCTGACAGAAAACCCGTCTGCCGGACGGACAGACGGGCTTTAATATCAGTTCTGGATGTGGTGCTTTGCAAGCAGCGCCTGAATCTTGTCGTGCGAGTCGATCACCTTGGTGATGGAGACATCGTGGTTGATCGCTGCAATGAAATATGCCGCATACTTGGAGACATCGACCTCGTGGAACCACGGACGGGAAAGGAGCTCCGGCGTTCTGTACGTCAGGTTGGTGCCGAAAACTGCATGAAGCGTACCGTTTGCATATGCCTCGTCGAACTGCTCCAGACCGTGCGTGAACATGGCATAGGTCGCATACGCAATGATGCGTGCTGCCTTGCGCTTTTTGAGGTTCTCTGCAAGATCGAGAATCGAACCGCCGGACGCAATGATATCATCCGCAACGAACACAGTCTTACCCTCGACAGTCTCGCCGAGATACTCGTGTGCAACGATCGGGTTCTTGCCGTCCACCACGCGGGAATAATCGCGGCGCTTGTAGAACATGCCGAGATTGACACCCATCATGGTCGCGTAATACATATTTCTGCTGAGTGCACCCTCGTCCGGAGAGATCACCATGAAATTGCTCGGGGAAATGTCCAGATCCGGGAACGTGCGCATCATCGTCTTGAGCACCTGATACGAAGGGATCACGTTGTCAATGCCCATCAGCGGCACAGCGTTGTTCACTCTGGGATCGTGTGCGTCGAATGTGATAATGTTGTCGACACCCATCGCCTGGAGCTCCTGCAGTGCGCAGGCGCAGTCGAGCGATTCGCGGTAATTGCGGCGGTGCTGTCTGCCGCCGTAGAGCAGCGGCATAATGATATTGAGACGGTGTGCCTTACCGGAGGCTGCCTGAATAATGCGCTTGAGATCCTGATAGTGGTCATCCGGCGACATGCAGTTCTCGTGGTCAAACAGCTTATAGGTGCAGCTGTAATTGCCCACGTCAATCACAATGTAGAGGTCGAGACCGCGGATGGTCGATTTGATGAGTCCCTTTCCGTCACCGGAAGCAAAACGGGGGCATTCACATTCGATCAGGTAACTCTGATCGTTGAAGCCGTTTTCATTAGCCCAGCGGACAAGATACTGGTCGATCTTGGCGGCAAGCTCCTCCGCACCTCTCATCGCAATGATTCCGATCGGTGCGACCGGCTTGGTTTCCTTGTAGAGCGCGTCTGTGGCAGCAGCAGTCATAGTCTCTAACATCCTTTCTGTGCTTTCAACTTTGATATATACACAGTGCAGTTTCACGCTGCACTGTGCTCAAGCCCGCACGTATGCAGGCTTATTTACAGAAGCATTCAATGTAGCGTTCAATATCTGCGCGGATGATTTCACGGGCAGCGTTGGCATCGCCGAATTCATCCACAGCCGTGGATTTCTGCTCAAGCTCCTTGTAGACCGAGAAGAAATGGATCATCTCCTCCACGATATGCGGGGGCAGCTCGGCGATATCCTTATAGTTATTGTAATTGGGATCGTCAAACGGGATCGCGATGATCTTGTCGTCGCGGTGGCCCTGATCGAGCATGCGAATCACGCCGATCGGATAGCAGCGGACGAGCGTCATCGGGAAAAGTGTCTCGGAACAGATGACAAGTACGTCAAGCGGGTCATTGTCGTCAGCGTAGGTGCGCGGAATCAGCCCGTAATTTGCGGGATAATGGGTAGATGTATGCAGAATACGGTCGAGCTTAATGAGACCTGTTTCCTTGTCGAGCTCATACTTGTTCTTGCTCCCCTTCGGGATCTCCACGACGGCAACGAAATCTTCCGGCGTGATCCGCTTCGGGTTGATATTGTGCCAGATATTCAAAGTACATCCATCCTCTCATAAAGATACAGCGAGCAGATTGTCCTGCGCTAATTCCCTACGGTATTAGTATACCATACTTCTGTCTGAAAGTCAATCGGGAAAACAATTTTTTGAGATTCTGTCTAATCTGCCCGAAAAATGCACCGAATCCCCAAGGAACTCGGTGCATTTTCAGATTAGTCAGCAGTGTACGGAATCAGCGCAACGTATCTTGCACGCTTGATTGCGGTGGTCAAAGCACGCTGGTGATATGCACAAGTGCCGGTGACGCGGCGCGGAAGAATCTTTGCACGCTCGGTCATGCACTTCTTCAGACGGTTGATGTCCTTGTAGTCGATCTCCTTGATCTTGTCCACACAGAACATGCAAACCTTTCTGCGCGGTCTCTTGCCGCCGCGCTGCGGTCTCTCATGATCCATAGGCATAGTATATTTCCCTCCTTACAGGAAATTCTGCATCAGATTGATGCACTCAGAACGGCAGCTCGCCGTCGCTGAGAATGTCTTCAAATTCCGAAAGATTGCCGATCGAAAGATTGCTCTTTGCCGGCTGATTGTTCTGCGGTGCGGACTGCTGCGGGGGCTGATTGTAGCCGCCCTGCGGTCTCTGGTAATTTCCGCCGTTCTGACGGGAATCATAGCCGCCGGACGGTGCTCCGAACGATGGTTCTTCCTCGGGGAAGGGCGAATAATCGCCGTTGCCGCCATAGGCATTGCCGCCGCCCTGACCGTTGCCGTTTCGGGGCGAATCGCCGCAGAAGGATGCGTTGTCGATGACCACATTCATGCGATAATGCTTCACACCGTTATTATCGGTGTAGTTATCGTTTTTCAGAGAACCCTCAACCAGAATCATTCTGCCCTTTGTGAAGTAGCGGGAAATGAACTCTGCCGTATAACGCCATGCAACGCATTCGACAAAGGTCGCATCATCGACCTTCTCACCTGTCTGCTTGTTCGTATACTGGCGGCTGATGGCAATGGAAATGCGGCACACCGGCACACCGGAGGGCGTCTGCCGGAACTCCGGATCTTTTGTCAGTCTGCCCATCAGAATCACTTTGTTCAGCATAACGCGAACCTCCTTTGAAAAATATCCGGTTCAGTAAACCGTTCTGATCACGCCTTGACGGTGATCATGGAGCGCAGGACGCCGTCCGTGATGTTGAGCACACGGTCGAGCTCTGCCGGGAACTCCGGAGCGGACGTGAAGTTTGCGACGACATAATATGCGTCGGTCTCGTAGTTGATCGGGTACGCCAGCTTGCGCTTACCCCAGTCATCTACTTCGCCCAGCTCTGCGTGCTTCTCGATCATCTCCTTGAACTTTGCCCAGATTGCCTGTGCGTTCTCCTCGCCCTTGGTGAGGGAGATGACGATCATCACTTCGTAATTTGCAGAAAGCTTTGCCATAATAGATACACCTCCTTTTGGATAAAGCCCGCCTTTTCATGCAGACGGACAAGGAATCGGCATGTTTTGCCGGTACGGATTTCAGAACCGTACTTGACTATTATAGCAAATTTCCCGCAGTTTGTCAAGCCCATTTGCAAGATTATTTTTCACGCCGCAGAAAAAGGCGGGATCCGCAGACACCGCCTTTTGTTTCTGTTAAGACATAAACTCAAATTCCTTCTGATACTGCTCGTACAGCCGGATGAAGTTCTCGTTGTTGCGCGTTTTCACGCTGTTGAGATATTCGTGTGTATCAAAGGAATCCTGCGTGTTCAGTTCAAAAAGCGCAACTGCGATATTGGAGCAGTGGTCAGCGACACGTTCAAAATTACCAAGCAGATCGTTGAAAACGAAGCCCTGCTGAATCGTGCAGATTCCGCTTTGCAGGCGGGCGATGTGGTTCAATTTTGCAGTCTGGCAGAGCGAGTCGATCAGTTCCTCGAGCGGTTCCACATGGCTCGAAAGCTCCATATCCTGATGCTCAAACGCATCAAACGTGATCTCAACAACGCGGCGGAGCGCAGCATCCAGCACACGGAGCTCCTCCAGCGCAACCGGCGAGAATTTCACATCCTTCTCGAAGATCTCCTGTGCGACCTCCTGAATATTGACAGAGTGGTCGCTGATACGCTCAAAGTCGCTCACCGTATGCAGATAAAGCGAGGTCTCTAACGTCTGCATGTGGTCGAGGTTCTTGCCCGTGACTTTAATAAGGTAGGTACCGAGCGCGTCCTCATATTTGTCGACGACATCCTCCGCCTTGATGACCTTTTCCGCTTCATCTATGCTGTAGTGCGCCACAAGATCAAATGAGCGAAAGAGATTCTCTTCGGCAATATTCGCCATGTGAAGAATCGCCTGATGGCTCTGTGCCAGTGCGATGACGGGGTTTTCGAGGAAGCGGTCTTCCAGATGCTCGATCTCCGAAACGCCGGGCTCCGGTTCCGGTTCGTTGGATTTCCGCACGAACACATCGGAAAGCCGTTCCAGCAGCTTCATCATCGGAAGCAGTGCCGCAATTGCAACCACACGATAGAGTGAGTTGATCGTCGCGATGCCCACAGCCGAGATCGCCGTCTTATTCTGCATGAAGTTGAATTCCAGGAACATGTTCAGCCCGTAGAACAGCAGTGTACAGATCAGCGTACCGAGAATATTGATCAGCAGATAGATGTTCGCCGTGCGCTTGCCGGCTCTGCTTGCGCCGACTGCGGACAGCAGCACCGGCACGGAAGCACCGATACCCATACCCATGATCATCGGGAACGCAGCAGAATAGCTGATCGCACCCGTTGCGGAGAGTGCCTGCAAAATACCGACGGAAGCGGAGTTGCTCTGCAGGATCGCCGTGATGAAGATGCCGACCAGAATGCCGAGCAGCGGATGGTCAAACATCGTGAGCATACTTTTGAAGCTGTCGCTCTCCTTGAGCGGAGAAACAGCCGTACTCATCGCGGACATGCCGTACATCAGCACGGAAAAACCGAGCATAATGCCGCCGAGATGGTGTTTTGTATCCGATTTGGTAAACATTTTCAGGATAATGCCGATAAACGCCACGACCGCAGAGATCGAAGCCGTCGAAAGCAGGCTTGTCAACCCGCCGCCCTCAATGGAGGACAGACAGAGCACCCATCCTGTCACACTCGTACCGATATTCGCACCCATGACGATCGGTATGGACTGTGAAATCGTCATCATGCCGGAATTAACGAAGCCGACGACCATCGCCGACGTCGCGGAGGAAGACTGGATCACCGCCGTGACCACCGTGCCGAGCAGAATACCCTTGATCGGCGTTCCCGACAGGTTCCACAGCACCATTTCCAGCTTATTACCTGCCACCTTTTTCAGACCGTCACCCATCAGCGACATGCCGAACAGGAACAGTGCAACTCCTCCGAACAGCGAAATCACATTTGCAATACTCATCTTTTTTCACCTTTCATTTTTATCCGTCTCTATTATACTCCCGTATGATGAAATTCCTGTATTGCGAATGTTAAGAACGTGTTAAATTTTCGCATTGCCTTCCTCCCCTCCGCTTCGGGAACAGCAGTGAGATCGAGGTGCCGCTGCCCGGCTGGCTGTCCAGTGTGATCTTGGCATTGTGAAACGCCGCACCGTGCTTGACGATGGAAAGCCCCAGTCCGGTGCCGCCGATCTCTCTGGAATGACTCTTGTCCACGCGGTAAAACCGCTCAAAAATGCGCTCACGGTCGGAGGGCGGGATGCCGATGCCCGTGTCCGTGACGCTGAACACGGCATATTGCTCCGTGTTCCGGACGGTAATCTCGACTTTTCCGTTTTCGTTATTATATTTGATTGCGTTGTCACAAAGGTTGAAAAGCATCTCTTCCACAATGACCGGCACACCCTCCATCGGAGCGGCGTCACCGTCCAGCGATACGGTGATCTGTTTCAGATCCGCCTGCGGCTGCAGCTGTTCCGCAACGCTCTCCGCAATCTCGTACAGATCCAGCGGAACGATCTCCTCCGTGAAGCTGTCGTCGTCGAGGCGGGAAAGCCGGATGATATCCTCGATCAGCGTGATCATACGGCTGGATTCGTCGCGGATCTTCTTTGCAAATCCGGTGATATCCTCCGTCTTGACAAGCCCCGAACCGATCATATCCGCAATGCCGAAAATCGAAGTCAGCGGCGTTTTCAGCTCGTGTGAAACATTCGATGTAAATTCCCGGCGAAGCGCATCCCGCTTTTCGCGCTCTGTGATATCCAGCAGCACAAGCACGGCGCCGTTGATGCTCTCGTCGCCCATAACCGGGTTGGCAATCAGCTGGCAGACCACATCTCCGACGGAAAGCGTCGTTTCGCCGTGGATACCCTTTGCTGCGCTGGAAACCACATCATAAAACGCAGGCGTATCATTATAATCGTATACAACGCCCTCCTCCAGCGGCTTGTCCGTGCCAAGCAGACGCAGCGCGGCATGGTTTGCGGAGAGCACTCTGCCCTTCGTGTCGATCAGGATGAGTCCCTCGCGCATGTTTTCGGTCAGCACCTGCAGCTGTTCCTTCTGCTGCGTCAGTGCATCCATCTGTTCTGCGATCTGCGCCTTGAGTCCCATGATCTGGCGGGCAAGCGGCTTTAATTCCGGATAGCTCGCGACCGCTTCCGGCGATTCCATATTGATATGCCGGAGCGTACTGCGGATATTGGCCGACATCCTGTCTCCGATCCGGAAAATCGGGATCAGCATGATGCCTCCGATCAGAAGTGCGGCGGGCAGCAGACGCAGCAGCATCCGGAAATAGTTCTCCGACGGCAGAAGCAGCGGAAACAGCAGCAGTGCCGCCGCGAGTGTCAGCAGCATTACAGTCAGCATTCTGCGGATAATCTGATTTTTCATGAAGCAATATGCTCCTTATCCCAAAATAGATAGGTATCCGGCGTTCTGTCCGGAAAGCCCTCATTTCCCCTGAAAGCGGTAGCCGAGCCCGCGCACTGTCTCGATCGCGTTGCCCGCGTCGCCCAGCTTTGCGCGGAGCGTCCGGATATGCACATCGACCGTGCGGCTTTCGCCCGTGTAATCATAACCCCAGACCGCCTGAAGAATGCGGTCGCGGCTCATCACAATGCCCCTGTTCTGCATCAACAGCGCCAGCAGATCAAATTCCTTGCATGTCAGTTCAACGGAACTGCCGCCGACTGTGACCGTATGCCCTTTGCGGCTCAGCACGATCTCATCAGAGGAAAGCTCCGGCGATTCCGCCGTGCGTTCCGTCCGGCGCAGCAGTGCACGGATCCGCGAAAGCAGCTCCATCACGCCGTACGGCTTCGTAATATAATCGTCCGCGCCGCTGTCCAGTCCGAGCACCTTGTCAAACTCCGTGCTCTTGGCGGAAAGCATGATAATCGGCAGATGCTCTGTTTTCTGGATACTGCGCAGCCACCGCAGAACGGAGATCCCGTCCTCCTCCGGCAGCATGATATCCAGCAATACAAGCTCCGGCGCTTCCTCAGCGACAGCCGCCCGGAATTCCGAGGGCAGCGCGAACCCCCTGACCGAAAAACCTGCACTTTGCAGTGCGTAGACCGTGAAATCACGGATATTTCTGTCGTCCTCCAGAAGATAGATCATGGAGACACCTCTTTTCTGTTTGCACAATCTCTTATATTATAACACGTTCCCGCGAAAAATGCAAATGAAAATTACAAGAAATCTTTTTCGCCGCCCTTGCACTTTCCCGGAAGCTGTGGTATACTGTATGTACCCTATGCAAATAATACGATGAACACACGAAAGGAGTCCGGTATTATGAGAAAATCCAGACTGTTTGCGGCACTTGCCTCTGCCGCGCTGCTGCTGACGGGATGCAGCGGAGAAATGCCCGCACAGGAGACCGTTTCGACGGAGACCGCCGTCTCGAAGGTGAGTACAGCCGCTGAAACCGTGCAAACGGCCGAGACTGCCGCAAGCGCCGCTGCGGAACCGACCGTCAGCGCAGCTGAAACAACGACTGCCGCGGAACCTGTCCAGACCCTGCCTGCCAAGCAGCTCGTCACGCTCGGCGATTCCATGTCCTATGGCTACGGTCTCGCAAATCCCGCATCGGAACGCTACTCTGCTCTGCTCACCAAAGCGCTGACCGAAAAGGACGATATCACATGGGAGGACTATAACTATGCTGTCAGCGGCGACCGGAGCTCCGACCTGCTCACGATCCTCAACAGCGGCAAAGTGGAAAAGCTCGCCGACGCCGACATGATCGTCGTCTGCATCGGCGCGAACAATCTGCTCCGCCCGTTTACCGATTATCTGAAAAAGACAGCAGAAGACCTGCAAAACAGCCTTTCGGATATCAAGGATCTCAAGAAAGACAACCTGAAGGAGTATTCCACGGACGATCTCGGCAAGCTGGGCAGCATTCTCGGCGGCGCCATCAAAGGCACCGGCATCAATTACGATGAGCTGCAGGAACAGATTGACGCAGGCATGGACACGCTCAAAACCGATCTGGAAGCGATCTACACAAAAATCCGCGAGAAAAACAGTACCGCGCCCATCTATGTCATGAATGTCTACAACCCCTATAAGAATCTCACGGATGTCAAGCTCCCCGGCATGAGCGAACCAGTCAATCTTTACGGACAGAAGCGTCTCGATGTGCTCAACGGCATCATTTCAGACTGGATCAAGGCACATTCCGATCTGATTGCTGTCGATCTTGCCGCTGAATACGCGAAATACACAAAGCCGCCGATCATCGGAAAGGAACTCCTCGGCTCCGGATCCGGCAGCGGCACGGCATCCGCACAGCAGGCAGGCTCCGGCTCCTACGCCATTCCCTCAGCAATCATGATCGATCCGCATCCGAACGCAGAAGGACAGCGCATCATCGCCGATCTGCTGGTGCGCACCGTCCGCGCCGCATCATGAAGCATCCGTATTACACGATGAGCCGCTATCTGCAGGAAAAGTACGGACAGAAGATCCGGAAAATCTGCATCGACGGCGGCTTCA
>JAFZPL010000176.1 GCA_017550355.1 Oscillospiraceae bacterium
ACGGCGTGCCGTAGGTGATGCCCAGCCCGTTCAGCGCTGTCAGAATCTCCGTGTCCGAAACGCGGGAATTGCCGATGATGCGGATATCACAGATACGGGTATTGTTCCGGTACAGCAGAAATGCGCCCGCAGCCAGCCCTGCAAGCAGTCCGAGCCTCCTGCGGTACGGGAAAATGCGGTAACGCAGTCCGCGTCGGCGTTCAACGGTCAGCGTGATCTCCATATTCTCCGCGATGCGCCGGAGTCCGCCCCAGTGCCGCCAGCGCACCGCCGCACGGAATACCCCGCCGGAAATGCACTGCGCTCTGCACGGATAATTCGCCGCCCGCACGGCATCACGGAATGCCGGAACATCGCTGCCGGATGCCGCAAACCAGATCCACGCCGCCATTACTGCACCCCACCCGCCGGAGAAAGCTCCACGGAGAGGATCTCGCCGCGGATATGCAGCCCGTGGACGGAAAAATCGTCCGCTGTCATATCCCGCCCCCAGACCGCCACGCGCAAGCCGCGGATCTCCAGCATCATCAGCACATCGCTGCATTCTGTGAGCCGTCTGCATCTGTCGATGAAAACATCCGTGTTCCCGTGGATTTCAATGAAATCATCCGTAAAAGGATTCGCCATATTCAGCCCGCCCTTCGCAAGATCTGTATACCGGATTCTATGAAAGACGCGCCCCGCATATACCTGACATACGGAAAGGGGCTGAAAACAGTGCGGAAACGGATGATTGCGGCGGGACTGCTCGCCGGCACAGCGCTGCTGGCACAGCATGCGGAAAAGGTCGCGGCGGTGCTGGCGCAGCGGATCAGCTATTGTCTTGAAACGCTGATCCCGTCGATCTTCGGCTGCATGCTGCTTGCGGATCTGCTCTGCCGCAGCGGATGCATGACGGCGGGACGCGGACTGCGGCGCATTGCGCAGCGTCTGCATCTGCCGCCGACTGTCTGCGGGGTGTTCGCAGTCAGCCAGATCGCGGGCTATCCGGTCGGAGCGGCGCTGCTGGCACAGGAAGCGGAACGCGGACAGATCTCTCACGAAACGGCGCGGCGGTATGCTGCTGTCTGCTTCGGCGGCGGCCCGGCATTTCTCGTCGGGCTTGCCGGTGCAAAGCTGTTCGGCAGTGCCGCTGCGGGATGGCTGCTGCTTGCGGCGGCAGTGTGCAGCAATTTCCTGCTGCTGGTCATACTTCCGAAACCGCAGTTCACGCAGCCGATGCCTGTTCATGCGCCGGAAATCACACTGAACGCCGCGGCCGTTACGCAGTCTGTCAGCAGAACACTTCGCAGTCTTGCGGGGATCTCCGGCACGGTGATGCTGTTCGGGATCCTGCTCTCCGCAATGGATTTCCTGCATGTGTTCGATTTTCTCTCCCGCATTCTGCACATCCCCGCGCAGACGCTTCGCCCCATTCTCACGTCAGCGGCAGATATCACGCAGCTTGCAGGCATTTTCCGGATCGGACTCCCCTTTCGCGTGCTGATGCCGCTTGCTGCGGGGCTGCTCTCCTTCGGGGGATGCTGTGCGCAGATGCAGACCTGTGCGCTGGGTGTGTCCGGGCTGCGGATGGGGCGGCTGATGGCTGTACGCCTCTGCGCGGCACTTCTCACGGCGCTCCTGACCGCGTTATTTGCGCCGCTGATCCCGCTGCCGGACGCAGCAGCCGTATTCGCGCCCGCCGCCGCTGTATCACGCAGCGGTTCGGTGCTGCCCGGACTGATGATCCTCTGCACGGGATTGTTCACCGTATGCAGCGGCCGGCAGTACCGGATTTCATTTTCGCGTTCCAAATCACAGTAAAACAAAGCACCCGACTCACAATTCATACGAGTCGGGTGCTTATCCATGATTCAGATTGAGGGCGCGAAATTCATTACTTAACCTGATTTGCGAGGTCGATCGGCAGCCCCTTGATGCCCTGTGCAATGATGCCTGCCACGATATCCGCGCCTGTTTCGGTGAAGTGAGTGAAATCGGTGCCGCCGTTCACACCGCCCATGTAATAGCCCTTGACGGTGTTGTAATCGCGCTTGTTAAAATCGTTTGCCATGGCTGCGCCGAGGTCGAAATACGGGATATTGTACTTGTTTGCCAGCATCTTGCATGCGGAATCAATGTTGCGGTAACCCGCGCTGAACGGCTGGGATGCATTCTTGATGGAGAGCGTCGGGCTCATGAGGATCGGGGTTGCGCCCTTGTCCATTGCGCCCTTGATGTAGAAGGTCATGTAGTATTCAAAGGAGCCCTCTGCTGGGTTATCGACATTGCCGCAGACCGGTGCGTAGCGCTCCGGCTGGGAGGATGCGCCGTCGTTGATGCCGAAGTCAACGAGCAGATAATCGCCCGGCTTGATGGCATCGAGAATGGTGGTCAGTCTGCCGTTGTCGTAGAAGCTCTTGGAGCTTCTGCCCGCGATTGCGTGGTTTGCAACGGTGACATTGTCGGTGAAGTAATTCTGGAGGTAGTAGCCCCAGCCCTGCTGCGGCTTGTAGGATTCACGGTAGGACTGCGCCGTCGAATCCGCTGCGATATACAGCACCGGATTATCGGTGGTCGGGCCGGTCTGCTGTCCGGACGGATCGTAGGGCTCTGCGACAGGCTCGTCGGTCGGCGTAAGCTTCAGGTAATCGAAGTTCGGGCCGCCCTCAGCAGTCGCGGATTTCAGCGTGATATAGTTGACGCCCGCCGTCAGCGGCAGAACAAGCGCACGCTCCATCCAGTTTGTCCACGCCTCAGTGGAGAGGAAGCTCTGCTTCCATGTGTCCGTCTTTCCGCTGACCGAGATCATCATGGTGCGGTCGTTTGCGGAACCGTTCGCGATATTGAACGAGCAGAGGTAATTGCCGGTTTTCGGGACATTCACAGCAAATGTCACGGAACTGGTGCTGGTGTTGTCGAGATTCAGATAATCCTTGTAGGCATAGCCCGCATTGGTTTCCTCGCGGATACCCAGATTGAAGGACTGCTCCGCCGCGGCATATTTCACATCCGGGAACTCCTTGAGCTCGCCGCTCAGGTACTTTGCAAGCAGTGCGGCATCGTCTGCATCCGCCTTGAAATCGGCATTCAGGTCGATCGCCTGCGTCTGATTGTAGGAAAGGCTGCCCTTTTTGAGAAGCTGCTTCATCAGCGAAAGGTCTCTTGCATCAAGCTTGCCGTCGCCGCTGAGATCGCCGGAGAGCATCGGAAGATTGTCCGCTGCTGCTTCTGCTGTCACGATGCTCCACTTCTGATTCGTGCTGCGGTCGTTTTCCCATTCGATCGCGTTGCCGTTTTCGTCATGTGAGCCGCCGTAGATGCCGACATAGCTCTTGTAATTGGTCACAGCCGTCGCGATGTGGTAATAGTCGCCGTCCTGATAGATTTTGAACACCTGCGCATCGCAGTTCGTATTGCTCCAGATGCCGATGTTCGTGCCGTTCTTCGTTCCCATGTCGGCAACATCCATGAGGTACTTGTCTCCGCCGTCCAGCATGGAATAGATATAATATTCGCCGCTGCTGCCCGCAGAAACGAGCTTCCAGGTGTTTTTGTCGGAGGGCATCATATCGCCGGACTGCGAAACATTCGTGCCGTCCGCCGCAACGCCGTCCTCAACGGTAAGATACATGCCGGATTCCATGTTCTTGAACATCACCTTGGAATCCTTCGGGAAGATCACAGGCTCTGCGCTGACGGTGCTGCCCTGATTGATCGCATCCGCCATGAACTGCGCAAGCACAGTCGCGCCGGCGCGGTTCGGATGCAGGCCGTCATCCATGTACATCGCATTCACCTGATCCACGGACTTGGTGAGGCAGTAATCCTGCCAGAGCTGGAAGAGATTGACCACCTCCACGCCCAGTGCATCGCCGGCACGCGCCACTGCGCCGTTGTACCAGCGTCCCGTCAGAAGCGGGTTGCGCTGGCAGTCACCGTTTCTGTCCTGCTGCTGCACGAGAATCACGCGCATGCCCTTTTTCATGGCTCTCTGCGCCATATCGGTGATGATTTCCTGATACTGATCCTCCGTGGTGTTGTTTTTCGCGTTGGTATCGTTGATGCCGATGGAAATCACGAAGATATCGCCCGCCTGGCCGTTCTTTTCAATGACCGTGAACTGTCCGGCATCGAGGAAGCCGCGTGCGCACTGTCCGGAGGTCGCCATATTCATGACCTGCCACTGATTCGTGTCGATGAAACCGCCGAGCATCTGCGCCCAGCCCGCCTGTCCGGAGGAATCAAGCGGGTAATAGTTGCAGACGGTGGAGTCGCCGCACACCCAGATCGTCGGATTGGTGTGCGCCTGCGTGGAGATCTGCTTGATCTCGAGCGCCGCAATGGAGAATGCATAGCCGTCCTTGCCGGCACATGCACAGATATTGAGCTGACCGTCCGTGACAGGAACCTGCAGTGCGTGATATGCGCCGTCGCCGGTCATATTCATGATCTGATACATATTCTCAATGGCAACGCTGGTGCGGTTGGTCTTGCCGAGCCAGACCGACACCTGATAGAGTCCGTTCGGAACATCTGCACAGAAGGTGTAGCCGCCGGTCGGCGTGGAGTTCTTGAACTGCACCGCATCGGAGAGCGCACCGGAACCCGAGCCCGCAACATCCGCAACGGAGGTACCGGCGGAAAAGCCGTAGCCCTGCGCGGCATTGTAGCCCGTCGACGCAGAAACGCCCGTGTAGCCGCTTGCAACACCGCCGTTTCCGAAGTCAAACTTCCAGTATGTATTGGCGGCAGACACCGGCTGCGGCTGCGGCATCAGCACGGCAGACATTGCCAGCGCCGATATCGCTGCCCCTAGCTTTTTGAACCATTTTCTCATCTTTGATTTCCCCCTAAGTGAATTGTGGATGATATAAACGCTATCATACCATTATTAATCATATCACATACAGTCTGCAATTGTCAAGCGATTTTGCACATGGAGATAAAATTGGTCATAAAAACGCTACAATTGTACATTATGCAGATAGAAGCCGCAATCGCTGAAAAAATTTACAATTTGTTCATATTTCATTTTGTTTTAGGGGTTGCAATATTGTAGTATTTTGTGTATAATAAAGATGAGGTTGAGGAAACCTTGTTTCAAAATCCCCCAATTTTGAATCCCCCTTATCTATTTGAACTGATTTTCTTTGCCTGCAGCTATGCCGTTTGCGCATAGCTTTTTTACTGCATAAGCACAAATTCCCATAGCTGAGAATGCCCTGTGAACCGATCCGGAACACAGGGCATTTGTTGTTTTTGTCAGTCATCCTCAAAGGGATTGATCATCACGGTCTGGCAGCCAAATTCCGCCGCCGCCGCGATCACGCTTTCGATCTCCTCGTCCGTCAGCCTTTCCTTGTAGAACAGGGGCAAAATCGGCTTGTCGCCTGCAAGCTCGCTTGCAATCTGCAGCAGGAATCCCGTTTTCTCGGCATAGCTCTTCTTGCTGAGATCATAGGTCTTCCCCTTGTATTTGACCGATTTTCCGTATGCGGCAAAATTGATCGTCACACAGATTGAGGATACATGCAGATCTGCCGGCTGAAACGCCTCGCTGCTGCCGTTGAGCATCGAAAACAGATTGAACCGCGGGATCGCTGCGGATTCATGCTCCGCAACTTTGTTGATCAGTCCGGTCAGCGCTTCCCGGCGGAGCGTCTTGTCGGACGCCTGCTTTCCGAGGGCTTTCTGATCCTTTGAAGAAAACGTCGGGATCGAAAGATGGCTGAGGATCAGTCCCGAAAAGCCTGCTTCCTTGATCTCGTCTGCAAGCGCGGCATAATACGCCTTGGTGTGATCCGAATACGGCGAAATCTGCGGACCGTTCAGTGGATCCTCCCAGAGCTTGCCGTCCTTTTCCGTCTGAAAGCCCGCGTCGGGATATTTCGCAGCAAAATACGTATCGTCAAGCATGCTCATCCGCGCATAGCAGGACATGCCGTGCAGACTGACCGCATCGGAGATCTCCTTGAGTGTCAGGCAGTTCTCGACGATCAGACCGGCACTCTGTGCATCGGCGTTTCCGCTCTGGTAATAGAGCGAATCCGACAGCTTCAGCGGCACGATCAGCGCCGTGTAGCCCTGTGCGGCATATTTTGCGGCGGCAGCACTCAGCACCTCTGCCGACCGGATCTCATTGGTCTCCAGCTCGTAAACGGCAGAAATGCCGTCCGGGATCTGCATCGCACGCACTGTCGTGAAGGTCGCGGCAGACGCATCCGCAGCAGTTGAAAGCACGGTGACGGCTGTGGTCACGGTCGATGCAGCGGTCGTCAGCGCGGCGGGCTCCGTCACGGGCGGTTCGGTGGTGAAATACGGATCGTCCGTCAGCGTCGGGGACTCCTTTTCGGCTGCGATCCGATCTGTCAGCGGGCCGATCACCTGATAGCCGACCACGCCCAGGAACACCATCACCGCCAGCAGCAGCACTGTTCCGAGCGCCCGGCGCATGGGATGATTCGGGCTGAACACGCGCCTGTTTTTCACACGGTATGTAAAGATTTTTCTGCCCTTTTTCTTATGGTGCAATCCGGATTCCTCCTTTTTGTATCTGCACATTTCTGAGGGGGGAAACCTTTTGCGGAAAGGTTTCCCCTCAGACGCCCCTTTCCAAACCTTTGTATCTTGCTCTTATCCTTTTTCAGTCATGCAGCTGACTGCAAGCGCAATCACGCCCGCATAGAGCAGCAGTCCGCGCCATCCGCGCACCGAAGCCGGCATCTTTTTGCTGTTGATCTCCGGCAGCACCGCCGCCAGCATCAGACAGCAGAGCAGATAGCCCGCGCCCGCTTCCAGCCCCGTGCGGAATCCTGCACCAAAGCTCACCGCGCCGCTTTTCAGCATAATGCCCAGCACCGCGCTCGAAAACGCCGCCAGATGCACCTGCGGGATATACGCGCTCAGCCTGTCATGCCGCATCATCGGAAGAACCGCGGCAAGATCCGCCGCGCAGACGATCATCACTCCGAACACCGTCATCCACACAAGATGCACCGTCGGGAGCATCCCGCGCAGCGCCGCCAGCAGTCCTGTGCAGAATGCGCAGAACACCATCGTCAGTGCGCCGGTGAGCGCCAGATGCTTCGCGCTCTTTGCCGATTTTGTCAGCGACGGAATGCCGAAGCATGCCGAGAATACCAGATTCTGCGTGAGGATCAGAAACACATTCGTAATGATCTGCATATCATTCATCCTCCCGCGTCCGGCAGAAGCGCTCTGTCAGAATACAGAACAGCGCCAGCATGATGAGCCCCGCAGCAGGCGTACTGAGGATCGGCAGCGGCGGTGCGGCAAAGCACACGCGCCCGATGACCGTCCCCGCACCAAGCAGCTCCCGCAGCAGTCCGAAGCCGAGTGTGACCGCGCACACCCCGCCCATGATGCAGCAGAGCCGTCTGAGCAGCGGAAACAGCGCCTGTCCGCGCGGAAACACCGTCTCCTGTTCGACAGAGAGATACAGCCCCGCCGCGATCAGCGAAAGATACACGCCCGCGCCCGATTCCGGGAGCAGATAATCCGCCGCAAACGCCGCCGGTACATACACCAAAACAGCGGTCAGCGAATAGGATACAATACGAAAGGGATGCGCAAGCCGCTGCGGGATCAGCCGTGAAAGCAGCACTGTTCCCGCTGTGACGATGCAGAACACAAAGCATAGCATCATCGCACGGCTGACGGAATCCGCACACACAGCAAGCGGCGCGGCAAAAAGTGCTTCACGCAGGATCGGATTCTCCCGCAGGAACAGTCTGCCCGCCGGTTCCGGTTTCTGCATGCGCCGCACCTCCTTTTCTGCGCCTTGCATCCTCCTCCAGCACCCGCCTGAGCATCACGGCGGCAGGATTCAGCACGATGCTCAGCAGCACCGGCGCGTCGTAAACAGGAATGATCCGCGTGAACCACAGGATCACGCCGCCTGCGATCAGTCCGTACAGCATACCGCCTGCATGCGGCGGCGCGATTTCCGTATCGCAGTATAGAAAAATCACCGCGAACAGCGTCTGATTGGTCAGGCATGTGCCGACCAGTGCAGCGGCAGGATCGCGCAGCTTCTGGTAGAGCACCCCGCCCGTCAGCAACAGTGCCAGCAGCGGCACCATCACATAGCCGGACGCGGAGCGCCGCATCAGCAGCACCAGCGCGATCACACAGAGCAGCACGACCGAGCAGGTGCCGATCGGCTGTGCTGGCAGACCAAGCAGCCAATCGACCGTATGCTTGCTGAAAATGCCCGCGCTGTTCCATTGGTCGGATATGCCGCTGACCAGCGTGCTGCGGTCGATATCCAGAATCGGGAGAATGCCCTTCTGCGCGGGAAACATCGTCGCGGCGGCGCGGTCGGACAGCACTGCAATGCAGTAGCCGACGGCGGCCGCGGGAAGCATCGGGTGTTCCCCTCCGCCGAAGAGGGCGCGTCCGATGATAATTGCGCCGATCTCGGATATAATAAGCAAAGATACCGGCACAGCCGGCGGCAGAAGCATCACAAGGATCACGCCCGTGACTGCCGCATCCAGATGCCGGATGCCGAACGGGATCTTCCGCAGGTACAGGCAGATCAGCTCCGTGAGCATGGCGGCTGCCGCGCCGATCCCGCAGAGAAGCGGTACGCGCACGCCGTAATCCGCATAGCCGATCACCGCAATCGCCGCAAGACACATGGCGCGGTCGA
>JAFZPL010000177.1 GCA_017550355.1 Oscillospiraceae bacterium
CGTAAACGCGGATCGCATCGCCGAATTCCGGATGGCGGTATTCCAGAAAGCTGTATTCCGTGCGTGCAATATGCAGATACCCCTCGCCGGATGCGTTCGGATCGCCCTCCTCCGGCTCGATCATGTACTGCCCTTCCTCCAATGTCAGCGGAACGAAATAATCCATGATTGCTTTCTCCTTGCGTGTCGAATATTTGTATTTCTGCCGGAGGCTCGTCTTCTTAATCAGCTGTCATCGCAGCGTCCAGTGCGGCAAGCGCACGGTCTGCATATGCCTGATATTTTCGCTGCTTGCCGTCCTTGCCGCGGAATTTTGCATCGAGCATCGGCAAAATGCCCATGTTCGCGCCCATCGGCTGCAAATTCACGGTGTAGGGATCGGTGATATAGGCGGTCAGTGCGCCGAGCATCGTTTCACGCGGCAGAATCAACGGTTCTTCTCCGCGGATAGCCCGTACCGTGTTCAGTCCCGCCAATATGCCGGAACCCGCCGATTCCATGTAGCCTTCCACGCCGGTCATCTGTCCGGCAAAGCGGATACGCGGCTCGGTGCGGAGCGAATAATCCGGATTCAGCAGTTTCGGCGAATCGAGAAAGCTGTTCCGGTGCATCACGCCGTACCGCACGAATTCTGCGTGTTCGAGTCCGGGGATCATCGAAAAGACGCGCTTCTGCTCGCCCCATTTCAGGTTTGTCTGGAAGCCGACCAGATTCCACATCGTTCCTTCGCGGTTTTCGCGCCGGAGCTGCAGGACGGCATACGGGCGCCGTCCGGTGTGGGGATCGGTCAGTCCGACGGGCTTCAGCATCCCGTAGCGGATCGCGTCCTCGCCGCGCTTGGCGAGCACCTCCACGGGCATGCAGCCCTCATACACACGGAGCGCATCCTGCTCAAATGCATGCAGCGGGGCTGTCTCCGCGGAAATCAGCGCTTCATAGAATGCGTGATATTCTTCCTTGTCCATCGGGCAATTGATGTAATCGCCGTCGCCTTTGCCATAACGGGAGGCATAAAATGCCCTGTCCATCGAAATGCTTTCGCCCGTTACGATCGGCGCGGCAGCATCGTAGAAATAGAGCGATTTGCCCGTCAGCTCCGCGATCGGCGCGTGCAGACCGTCTGAGGTCAGCGGGCCGGTCGCAATGACGACATCACCCTCCGGGATCGCGGTCACTTCGCCCTCGGAAACGGTAATATTCGCGTGGCTGCGGATCTTTTCGGTCACGAGCGCGGAGAATTTGTGCCGGTCGACAGCGAGCGCACCGCCCGCTTCAACTGCACATTCTTCCGCACACGGCACCAGCAGCGAGCCCAGCCGCCGCATTTCCTCTTTCAGCAGTCCCGCTGCGGAATCCACGCGGGATGCTTTGAGCGAATT
Organism: Oscillospiraceae bacterium; assembly: GCA_017550355.1. GTDB lineage: Bacteria > Bacillota > Clostridia > Oscillospirales > Ruminococcaceae > Firm-04. Next base: position 1,380 of record JAFZPL010000177.1, read on the forward strand.
GGAACAGACCAGTTCCGCGAAATCCGGCGAATGATGCGCCGGAGACATTTTCTGCGGCTTCATTTCGCAGAGCGTGACGGGAATGCCTGCCTGCGCGATCGCCCACGCTGCTTCGCAGCCCGCCATGCCCGCGCCGATTACTGTCACGCGGCTCATATCGGTCTCTCGTAGCCGCAGCCGGGCTTTTCACAGACGAATTTGCCCGCTCTGCCACCCTTCTTGAAGAGCGTGTTGCCGCATTTCGGACAGCGCTCCTCGATCGGCGTGCTCCATGTCATGAAGCTGCACTCCGGATAGCCCTCGCAGCCGTAGAAGCTGCGGCCCTTTTTCGATTTTTTCAGGATGATCTTCTTGCCGCAGACGGGGCAGAAGCCCTTCGTCGGCGTGACGATCTTCTTCGTATTCTTGCAGTCCGGGAAGCCGGAGCAGGCAAGGAATTTGCCGAATCTGCCGATCTTGATGACCATCGGCTTGCCGCAGACCTCACAGATCTCGTCGGTCTCCTCATCCGGCACACGCATCCGCTTGCCGTCCATCGCCTTTTCGGCTTCTTCGAGCGTTTTCTCAAAACTGTCGTAGAATTTGCGCAGAGACTCCACCCAGTCGGTCTGTCCCTGTTCGACGCCGTCCAGATCGCTCTCCATGTCCGCCGTGAATTTCACGTCCACGATCTGCTTGAACTGCTGCTTCATCAGCTCTGTTGTTACCTCGCCGAGCGATGTCGGACGAAGCTGCTTGCCGTCGCGCTCGACATACATTCTCGCAAGGATCGTCGAAACGGTCGCAGCGTAGGTACTCGGACGGCCGATGCCGTTTTCCTCGAGCGCCTTGATGAGCGTTGCTTCGGTGTAGCGGGAGGGCGGCTGCGTGAAGTGCTGATTAGCCTCCAGCGCCTTTGTCTTCAGCGGATCGCCGTCCGCGAGCGGGGGAAGCTCCTTGTTGTCCTCTTCCTCCTTGGAATCCTTCGCTTCCACATACAGACGGGTGAAGCCATCGAACTTCACGCTGTATCCCGATGCGCGGAAGAGACAGTTGTTCGCCGTGATATCCACGGAGGCCGTACCAAGCTGGCAGTTTGCCATCTGGCTTGCAATGAAGCGCTCCCAAATCAGCTTGTAAAGCTTGTACTGATCGGCGGTCAGGCTGTCCTTGACCTGATCCGGCGTAAGATCCGGCATAGACGGGCGGATCGCTTCATGCGCGTCCTGTGCGCCCTTCTTCGTCTTGAAGCTGCGCGGCGTCGGCGGCAGGTACTGCTTGCCGTATGCGCCCTTGATATATTCCGCAGCCGCTGCCTTCGCTTCATCGGAGACACGCAGGCTGTCGGTACGCATATAGGTGATGAGACCGACTGCGCCCATCGTCGGGAGCTCGACGCCTTCATAGAGCTCCTGTGCCGTCTTCATCGTTCTGCGGGACTGGAATCCCATGCGGCGGGATGCCTCCTGCTGGAGCGTGGACGTGATAAAGGGCGGGGCGGGCTGGCGCGTGGAGACACGCTTTTTCACAGAGCTGACCGTAAATGCGGCATCCTTGAGCGAATCGACGATCGCGTTTGCCTCGTCGCCGGTCTGGAGCTCGATCTTCTTGCCGTTCACCTCGACCAGATGTGCAGAAAAGATCTTGCGGGAAGATTTCGCCGTCAGCTTTGCGTCGATTGACCAGTACTCCCGCGGCTTGAATGCGCGGATCTCGTTTTCACGGTCGACCACCAGACGCACCGCGACGGACTGCACTCTGCCCGCGGAAAGTCCCCGGCGGATCTTGCGCCAGAGGAACGGGCTCAGCTGATAGCCCACAATGCGGTCAAGGATGCGGCGTGCCTGCTGTGCGTTCACAAGATCCAGGTCGATCCGGTGCGGATTGGACATACCGTTCTGCACGCCCGTTTTCGTGATCTCGTTAAATTCGACACGGTTATTCTCGTTCATATCCAGCTTCAAAAGCTGCGCCAGATGCCACGAGATGGCTTCTCCCTCGCGGTCCGGGTCCGTTGCGAGCCAGACTTTGTCGCTCTTGTTTGCACGCTGCTTGAGGTCGCGGATCACATCTTCCTTGCCCTTCATCTCGACATAGGTGGGCGTGAAGCCGTTGTCGATATCAACGCTCAGCTTTGATTTCGGCAGATCGCGCACATGTCCCATCGAAGCGACGACCTCGAATCCTGCGCCGAGATATTTCTGTATGGTTTTCGCCTTTGCGGGCGACTCAACGATTACGAGTTCTGACATATCCTTTTTCCTTTCCGCAAATGAGCGTTTCTCATTCGCGCTGTCTGATCGGCAGCTTATGCCATTTCGGCTTCTGCCGCGCGGTATCGCTTGCCGAACAGTGTCTGCACAAAGCCGTCCAGCTCAAGCACGGTCAGTTCGCTCAGGAGCTCTGAGAGATCCATGTCCAGTGCTGCCGCAATATCATCCGCATAGGTCTCGCCCTGCTCCCGCAGGAACCGGACGATCCGTCTGCCCTCCTCCGTTTCCGGCATTGGCAGTTCCGATGTCTGCTCCTGTGCGGGCTGCTCCTGCTCATCCTGCACATACGCCGGCAGAACGGGCTTCTCCGCCGGCTGTTCCGGCGCATCGGATTCCGGAAGCGCATCCGGTTCTTCATCGAGCCGGAATACAAGCCGTTCCGAATCCCGCATCCCGTCGCCGAGCACGGAGATATTCTGCGGACAATGCGTATAATACACCATCAGGATATCCTGATAGCTCATCAGCGGGATCGCGCCGTCCCGCATCAGCGTGACCAGCCCTGAATAACGCCGGTCAAACAGATCCGCCGGCGGCACACAGAACAGGAAGCGTCCCTGCTTGCTTGCGCACTCCGCCGTAATGAGCGAACCGCTGCGTTCAGCAGCTTCCATCACTGCCGTTGCGCGGGAAAGTCCGCTCAGGATGCGGTTCCGGCGCGGGAAATTTGCCGGAATGGGCTGCACGCCCGGCAGATACTCCGAAATGAACAGTCCCCTGCCCGAACTGAGCATCTCCTCGCGCAGCTTCGCATTTTCCCGCGGATAATTCACATTCACGCCGCAGCCGAGCACTGCGATCGTTCTGCCGCCGTATCTGAGCGCGGCAGTGTGCGCGGCGGAGTCGACGCCCTTCGCAAATCCGCTCACGATCACGAATCCGCTGCGGCAGAGCCCGTTCACCATCTGATCCTCCACCGCGAGCGTATAATCAGAGGGAACGCGTGTACCGACGATCGACACACAAAGCGGCTCGTACAGCAGATCCGGATTGCCCTGCGCCGTCAGCAAAATCGGCGGATTCGCGATCTCCCGCAGCATCGGCGGATACTGCTGTTCATCGTCGAACGGAAGAAGGGCGATCCGGTTCTTTTTGCAGTAATAGATGATATTTTCTGCTTCCGCAAGCGTATGCATGCGGATTGCACGGACATTGTTGGGCGAAAGTCCTGGAACACTGCCCTCTGTCAGTGCTTCATACACCGCCTGCGGATCATTGCCGTAGTTCATGAGATACGTGCGTACCTTTGCACTTCCTGCGCTGAACACAAGCGCGAGCCATACCCAGTACCGGAGCCTGTCGTTTGCATTGCTTCCGGAAATCGGTTCGTCCATATTGCACCTCTTTCTGCTGATGATGTACGTTTTTTCCAATTTCCTTCGCTTTATGATGCCCCGCGGGAACGGCGCAGTTCCCACAGAAAGAGCCCCGCCGCCATCGCTGCGTTGAGCGAATTGGAATGCGGTGCCATCGGGATCGTCATGCGCTTTGTGCAGGCATCGCTGACCTCACGCGGCAGCCCGTTCCCTTCATTGCCGATCAGAACAACGGCTCCGCCCGAAAAATCCGCCTGCAGAAGCGGTTCTGCGTCGCGGTCGACCACGGCGGCGCAGGTCGGCAGACCGATCTTCCCGCAGTGCGCGAAAAAGGCATCCGTATCGGGAATGCGCATGACCGGGATCCGGAAGAGCGCACCCATACTGCTGCGGAGCGCCTTCGGATTATACATATCACAGCACTGGTAGAGGTAGATCCCGTCTGTACCGAGCGCTTCGGCTGTCCGCAGCACGGCGCCGAGATTGGAGGGATCCTGTATGCAGTGCAGGAGCATCGCACGGTCGCCCGCTTTCGGCAGGAGGCTCTGCTCCGGCAGGATCTCCGCCGCCGCAAACACGCCCTGTGCCGTGTCGGTGTCCGCGATCTCCTTTGCCAGCTGCTCGGATAACAGGAGCATGCTGTCGGGCTCGTTGCCCGTTTCGGAGAACGCCGCCTCCATCGCTGCGCCGTACTGCTGATACGCTTTTTCCGTCCAGAGCAGTTCATGGATCTGCACGCCCGAAAGCACGGCGTCGAGGATGAGCCGGTACCCCTCCATCGCAAATCTGCCGGACTTCTCACGGAAGCTGCGGCTTTGATTGAGCCGTGAAAAAGCACGTACCGTCTTGTTTTTCGTGTCTGCCTTGAGCGGTTCCTGATTCAGAAATCCGGTCATCTGCGTCCCCTCCTTTATCCGCGCAATAAAACACCAAACACGCTCTGACGATATACGAGAGAGCGTGTTTTATTATGATTCATTACAGCGCTGCCTTTGCCTTCTCAACGATTGCAGTGAAGCCAGCCGGATCGTGAATTGCGATCTCGGAGAGCATCTTGCGGTTGAGCTCGATGTTCGCCTTCTTGCAGCCGTTCATGAACTTGGAGTAGTTCACGCCGTTCAGCTTGCATGCTGCGGAAATACGGGTGATCCACAGTCTGCGGAAGAAGCGCTTGTTCTGCTTTCTGCCGATGTATGCATACTGACCGGACTTCATCACGGCCTGCTTGGCCATCTTGAAGTGCTTGGATTTGCTGCCCCAGTAGCCCTTTGCGAGCTTGAGGACTTTGTTTCTTCTCTTGCGCGTCATCATTGCGCCCTTAATACGAGCCATCTTCTTATTCCTCCGTAATCAAGATATCCGCCGCCTTACGCGGCACTGTGATCGTTCAAGTGTTCTGCCGATGTTTCCCGAATTACTTGTACGGGACCATCTCGCGGATCGTCGATGCATTTGCTGTGCTTGCAACACCTGCATTTCTCGCAATACGCTTGACCTTCTTGTCCTTGGAGACCAGACGGTGACGCTTGTATGCGTGCTGGAACTTCACCTTTCCGCTGCCGGTGACCTGAAAACGCTTCTTTGCACCGGAGTGCGTCTTGACCTTGATCTTCTTAACCTTAACGGCTGCCATGGATTCTTCCTCCTTGAATTTTCTATTGCATACGGGGCAAACGGTTTCGCCTCATATCCTGCGGGTTCATTCTTCTGCTTTTGTCTCGGTTTCTGCCGCTGCTTCCTGTTCGGGCTTCGGCTTCTTCGCGCCCTTGCTCTTCTCTGCCTTCTCCGGCTTTCCGGACTTCGGCGAGAGGAACATCACGATCGCTCTGCCCTCCATCTTCGGCGGCTTGTCGACCACTGCTGCCTCCCCGACTTCCTCGCGGAAACGATCCAGCAGCTCTTCGCCGAGATGCGGGTGCGCAATTGCACGCTTGCGGAACCGCACGGAGACCTTCACCTTATCGCCGCCCTGCAAAAACTTCTTGCACTGTGCGATCTTGGTCTCAAAGTCGTGTGTATCAATGGCAGAGAACATGCGGATCTCCTTGATTTCCACGACGCGCTGATTCTTCCGCGCTTCCTTTTCGCGCTTCTGCTGCTCGAACATGTATTTTCCGAAATCCATGATACGGCAGACAGGCGGTGTTGCCTGCGGCGCGATCTTCACCAGGTCGAGATTCTGTTCGTACGCGAGCTTCTGAGCGTCTCTGGCAGACATCGTGCCAAGCTTTTCGCCCTCTGCACCGATGACCAGCACCTCTTTGTCGCGGATCTCCTCATTGATTTGCAGTTCCTGTTTAGCTATGGTAAAGCACCCCCGTTTTCGCTGTTTTGCAGCATAATATTGAAAAAAGCAGAGAGAGCAAGATTTCCGCTCTCTCTGCTGAACATACAGAATACAGCCATTTCAGAATGACCGATATGATGCACACAGATTACCGCTTTGCGCTCGGCTGACGGTGAGAACAGGAAAGTTCTTCTTGCAATCTTGATATATTATATCCGCTTTTATCCCGTTTGTCAAGCATTTCCGGTATTTTCAGCACATTGCACAAATCCGGCATCATAATCGCCCTGCATCAGTCCCAATCCGGGAACGCTTCGATCATGCCTGCCAGATATTTGAGCAGGTAGGTCAGATCGTCCGCCGAGAGTCCTTCTCTGCCGTCGAGCTCGCCGTTCGCCTTGCCCTGATCGGTGATCTTTGCCGCGGTGTCCTCCGCTGCCACACGCGCCAGCAGCACCGCATCCGCAACTGTGACGCTGCCGTCAACATTCACATCGCCGGACTTTCGGGACAGTTCCGCAGTCGTTTCGGTGGTCGCAGATGTTTCGGATGCGGCAGTATCACTTGTGATTTCAGAGGAGGTCTCCGCCGAACTCTCTGCGGTGCTCCCGCCGGCGGCCTCGCTGCTCACGGTCGTTTCGGTCGTCGTCTCGGTGGTCTGGGTGGTCTCCGCAGTAGATTCGGTCGTCTGCGCGGAGAGGTCGGGCTGCACCGCGAGGAAGTAGTTCACGACGTTCTGCCCGGTGAGATTGCTGGTCAGTGTGAGCTGTTCATCCGCCGCGAGCTTCTTCTGGTACACCATATAAGTAACAGTGTTGGAGCTTGTCACAAGGTCGCTCGTCTGCGTGAAACCATCCAAGAATTTCGGCTTCATGCCCTGATCGACGATCAGCCGCATATCAACGATCGCATAAACCGTGATCGGCTGTGAGGCAGTCAGCGTTGCAAGGTCGCTGCTGACGGTTTTGGAATCGCACGCCGTCTGCACGTATTCCGCATCCTTCAGATACTCCGGCAGCGTGGTGATCTCAAAATCGCGGTCACCGTAGATCTTGCTGCCGACATTCATCTTCCAGGCAACAGCCCAATTGCTGCCGTTCTTCGTATCATGCACAGTCAGTTCCCTGATGAACTGTCCTGAATACTTCGGCTCCTCCGGCGGAACCTCCGGCTGACCGTCCAGCGGCTTGAGATTCACGACATTCTTGCCCCAGCTGCCGTACCACGCATAGCCTGTGCGGCGCTCCTGGCTGATCTGCATCACGTCGTAATAGGTGCCGCCGTCGCGGTCGGAGAAGAGCGGCTTTTCGGTATCGAGCGTATAGAACCGCGCCCAGATGGGGCCTGCGCCGTCCACCTGCGTGACCACCTTATCGGATTTGTCGCTGTTCCAGTCAAACTTGATGCCGTAAAGCCCCGCCTTTTTGAACCATTCAATCGCTGCGTTCACGCTCTCCGCGATATCGGTTCGTTCAGGATGTGCCTTGCCGTAGCTGTGCAGGAACGTGACCACACCCGCCGATTCGCTTGTGCAGATAGAGGGGAGCTCGTAGGCACGCGCCGGTGCCGGTTTCAGATTATTTTCGTCGTGCTGCTGGCACCACGCAGTCTTTTTGCCGTTCACGGTGATCTGCATTTTCAGCAGGCAGTCGATCGCCTTCTCTAGTGATGCCGCCGCCTTCTGTGCATATTCGTCGGAGAGCTTTGTGAAATCGCCCGTCTTTTCCGCCATCTCCTGCATGATCTGCATCACATGGACATATGCGCCGTCGTTCAGCGTAATATGCGCATGATATGTGCCGGGCGTATTGAGACACTGCATATAGCCGCCGTTGGAATACTGCATTTTGAACAGGCAGTCGATGCCGCGGACGGCGCAGTCATAATATTTCTGCTGACCGGTCGCAGCATAGGAGCGCATCAGGAACCGGATCTGGGATGTGGTGGCGTCGTTGTCGATCGTGGAATGTGCCCAGTCGCCGTCGTGCTTGGTGGTCATGCCCTTCTGCCAGCCGCCCTCGTTCGCGACCTGATACTGAATGCATTCATCTGCAATTTTGAGTGCTTCGCTGCTGCCGAACCAGTCCGCCGATTTTTTGAGCATGCCGCCCCAGTCGTAATCTGCCTCCGCCGCCGAAACGGTGTATGCCGAATCCTGCGCCGGGATGATCTGCGGAACACCCGCCGAGAGCATCAGTGCACAGAGTGCAAGCGCTGTGAATTTTCCTTTTTTCATATTCTGTTTCCCCTCAAATCAAATAATCTTGCGGGCATACTGCCCTATTCTCTATTATACCGCATCTCCCGCCCGAGCGCAATATCCAAACAGCGCCACTCTATGACGGAAAAGGACTTTATCATCGTAAAAAGCAGAAAGCAGGGCAGCGCGGGAATATTCGGAGTGAGGAACAGTGAGCCAAACGCGGACATTTTCCACTAAATTTCAGCGTTTCAGTCGTTGACATTTCCTTCAATATGTGTTATTATATATATAAGTATATCTGTGCATCCGGCACACAACAAACCACACAAGGAGGGAATGCGATGACCGCCGCGGTCATGTCCTTTATCCTGCTTTGCGGTCTGTTCATCACGGGCGGATTCACAATCCTTTTCCTGATGCAGACGCATGATACCAATTACCGCGACTTTGCAGCGCTCGCGCTCTTCTGCGCCATGCTCTCGATGCTCGCTTATCATACCGAACTCAACGCCTCCGACTTTGCTGCCAAGATCATAGCGATCAAATTCGGCTACCTCGGAAAAGCCATCATCAATCCCCTGCTTCTGATGCTCGGCTTCCGCTACTACGACGTAAAGATCTCACCGATTGTGCAGACCGGACTCTTTATCGTCCCGCTCAGTACACTCGGCGCCGTTTTCACCTGTGAAAAGCACCGCATTTTCTATTCCTCGCTCACGCTTCTCGAATCCGGCGCGATAGATGTCAAGCCCGGCCCGCTCTACTACGTCTACATCGGCTACAACACCGTGCTCGCGATGGTTTTCATCAGCTACTGCCTCTATCAGCGAGCCGGACTCGCCCGCCGCGACAAAACCAACAACACCCTGCTGCTTGCAGGATGTGTTGTGCCGCTGCTTTCTCTGCTGCTCTACCTCTCCGGCTGGACGCAACATTTCGACACTGCGCCGCTCGGTCTGATGTGCGGTGCGATCATCATGTCCGTCGCGATCTTCCGCTACGGTCTGCTCAACAAGGACGAGATTCTCCAGAACATGGCAACGGGACTGATCTTCCTCGACGGCGAAAACCATCTGGTCTATGCCAACCGTGCCGCCCTGCGCATGATTCCCGAGCTGGCATCCTACAACAAGATGCACCCGCAGGATCTCTCACCGCTTTGCTCGGATGAATTCGACAGCATCCAGACGGGTGTCTGCACCTATCAGCGCCGGATCTCTGAATGGAGCAACGGCGACGGACAGCACGGCAAGCTGCTCACCTTCGATGATGTGACCGAGATCCGTGCACGTCTCAACCGCGACGAAATGACCGGTCTGCTCAATCATGCGACATTTTACCCCATGCTCGACAGCGCAATGCTTTCCGGTGCAGCCGTCTCCGTCTCAATCGCGGACATCGACTTTTTCAAGCGCATCAACGATAATTACGGTCACGCAAACGGCGATATCGTCCTGATCGAAATGGCGCATACGCTGGAAAACACCATCGGCACAAAGGGCGACGTCTTCCGCTACGGCGGAGAGGAATTCGCGGTGATCTTCCATTGCGACGAGCAAACCGCCGAAGAAACAATGCAGAAAGCACTGGACAGATTTTCGGAGAAGACATTCGATTTCATGGACAAGCACGTCACGTTCAGCTTCGGCAGCGCACAGTTTGACGGTGCGGAGAAGTCCGTAACGCTGTTTGACCGCGCCGATCAGATCATGTACAC
>JAFZPL010000007.1 GCA_017550355.1 Oscillospiraceae bacterium
GCGGCTCAGACGCATTCTGCTGAATATGCTGATCGGCATCAAGCCGGCAGATACGGAAAATCCCCCGCCCTACGGCAGAATTCTGGCGCTGAGCGAACGCGGCAGAGATATCCTCGCGGCGACAAAGGAGGTCGGCAACGCGATTCCCTATTCGACCTCGCTTTCCAAGCTGGCAGAGCTGAACGACGCGTGCAGAGCGTGCGCAAGGCTGGAGGCGCGTGCAACCGCGATCTACGGACTGGCACAGCGTTCCATCGGCTCGGCAGACGCAGACTACAAAGCGATGATCGGCATGATCAAGTAAATGTGTAATGCGGAATGTGAAATGAGGAATTGCGGTATCGGCTTCGCCGATCATATAAAGAAAGAGCGCAGGGGTTATCTCCTGCGCTCTTGTTCGCTTTTGAGGTATATGGGATTTCTGCGTCTGTAGACCGTATGCTTTTGGTTGACCGCTTGAAACGGATGTTTCATTCACAGAAAATAACGCGAGAGGAGCGCTTTGAAACTGGAATGCCGTGAACGCGAAAATGCCAGCGGGGGCTCCCCGCCGCCGCAGACAACTTCCTACTTGCTGCTTCCTACTTTCTACTTTCCGAAGCCAACTCCTCATTTATCCGACGAGGCCGGAGCGCTCAATGCCCTCCGTGAAGTGCTTTTGCAGGCAGGCATACAGGATCAGCATCGGCGTGATGGAAATGAGACAGCCCGCTTCCAGCCACACGATCTTCTCCCGGATGCTGACATCCGCACTCGGATTGTGGAAGATCGCCTGGTTGATGACGTGCTCCAGGTTCTTGAGCTGCATCGCGACTGTCGTGGTGTTGTTGAAGTACGAGCTTGCGACATAGTAATCGTTCCAGTACCACACCACGGAGAACAGAAAGACCGTCAGCACAGAGGAGCCCGCGTTCGGGATCATCACGCGCAGAAATGTCATGAACGGGCCGCAGCCGTCCAGATATGCCGCGTCCTCCAGTTCCTTCGGCAGACCGCGGAAGAACTGCCGGAAAATGAAGATCATCAGGCCGGCACGGATGCCGTTTGCCGTGATCGCCGGCAGATACATCACCCAGAAGGTGTCGATCAGGTTGACCGAGCCGAACAGGAAATAACGGAAGGTGTTATACAGCGGAATGGAAATGATCTGCGGCGGCACCAGGATCATCAGGATCACAATACCGAAGAGCAGGTTCTTTCCCTTGAACCGAAACCGCGCAAAGCCGTAGCCGGTCACCGCGCAGGTGATCACCTGACAGAACGAACAGCCGATATTCAGCACCAGCGTATTGATGATTGGGTTGTTCTTCATGCTGTCAATGCCCATCGCGCTGATCGTCTGCTTCATGACATTCAGCGTGAGATGGCGCGGGATCCACATGACCGTCGGATCGTTCATATCGCGGCTTTCCCGGAAGCCGTAGCTGACCATGAAAATGAGCGGCGTCAGGATCACGAAGCCCAGCCCGAACAAAATCAGAAACCGAAAGATCGGCCAGCACTTCTCCACGGCGCGTTTCTTGCGCAGATAAAGGATCTCCTGTTTGCTCATGGTCTGCATCCGGATCTTCATCGCCTCGCGCTTTGTCATGCCGCTGCCGACCTCGTGTTCCTCGTGAACAACAGGCTTTGCAGATTCAGGGATATATGCACACACCGGATGGTCTGCATCCGACCGGGAGGGCGCAGCAGCTTCCGCCTGCACGGTTTCGTTCAGGTCTTTTTCAGAATCCAAATCTGCTCCCCCCTTTATTCGACTTCGTAGAAGATATACTTGTTCACGATCACCGCAATGATGCCGACACAGATCATCACGATCGCAAAATACGCCCAGGTCATTGCCGCCATATGCGCATAGTCCATATCCTTTTTCATAGCAACAACGCGCAGCATGACCGGATTGTCGGTTCGCGTGAACGAATCAATGACGGTGTAGATGAAGTTTGCGAGGATCATCGGGCTGACATACGGCAGCGTGATTTTCCAGAAGTATTCCCACGCCGTCGCACCCTCCATGGATGCGGCTTCCTTTGCGGAGGGCGGAATATTCTGCAGCGCCGCCAGGAAAATCAGGATCTGGATGCCGGAGCTCCAGACAAGCCCGAAAATATCCGTGACCACGGTGTTGATGATCTCCGTCAGGCTGTCGCTGATATTCATGACGCCCAGGAATCTGAGCAGTTCATCCACAATATCGGTCTGGAACAGCGTGGAGAACTGTGCACCGGAATCCGCGCCCGTGCTGGACATATTGCCGTTGATGATGTTGTAAACAGGGCCTGTCGCAATGATGACCGGCAGAAAGAAAATCGCGCGGGCAAAGCCTCTGCCCTTGAATTTCTGATTCAGAATGACCGCGATAAACAGCGAGAAAATCAGGATCATCGGCGTGGTGAGCGCGGTGTCCTTCAGGACCGAAATCAGCGCCTGCTTGTATTCCGGATCGGCCGCAAACGCAAACTTGAAGTTTGCGAGCCACTGCCCGTCCGTCAGCGGCAGCCACACCATTTTCAGACCGCCTGCCTGCGGGCGAAGCTGCTCGTTATCCATGAAGCAGTAGCACACGGATTCGACCAGCGGCTTCAGGAACCACAGGATTGTGCCGATGAGCCATACCGAGATGAAGCCGTAGCCGTACAGCGCTTTTCTGCGCTCATATGATATTTTCATTCAAACACCGCAGCCCCTTCCTCAATATAGTCCTTCAGCTTTCTGGTTTCCCCGTTCAGCGTGACCGCGCCCTCATGCAGATCGACAACTGTTTCCGTGCCGTTTGCGTATTTCGTGGTGATGCGGTCGCCCTCACGGACATAGCTGATAATCTCCGAATCGCTCACCGCTTTCAGAATATCCTTTGAGAATACATAATACTGCGCGGCGTTTTTGATCCAGTAGTCATAATAGGCATAGTAATAGATATCGAAATCGGTATCCCGCAGTTCACTGATCTCCGCGTGCATCAGATCAAAGCGGAGATTGCTGCCCGATGCCATCGCCAGCAGCACCAGACGCTCCGCATCCGCACTGCCGTTCACTGCCTTTGTGGAATAGGGCATCAGCCCGTGCAGACAGAGCTGGTACAGCGGGATATCGCCGTCAAAGATATTGAAGCCGCTGGAATAGAGCGGCAGATCGGTTGCCGTGTCCGTAAAGGGCAGCACATAGGCGTTCGGGTCCTTGGAAAGCACCGCACCCAGACCGGACTGCAGCTTTTCTGCCGCCTCCGCAATATACGCCTTTGTCTGATCGCGCGAGGTGGCGGATTTCTTGCCGTAGTCACCGTACAACTTGGAGGACAGCGAACCGATACACGCGGAATGGATGCCCGCCTGGCTGTAGTTTGTCTGCAGATCCGCAAACAGCTCCGGGAAGCGGAACGGCGAAAGCAGCGACATCGTATCCTTTTTGCCGTAGGGGATGCCGTAGGCGCGTTCGTAATCCACAATGCGGGCGAACGAACCGGAGACACGCACCGCCGTGCTGGTCAGCGCGTGATAGCCGTTGCCGGAATAATACGCGGTATTCTCCGCCGCCGGATACCATGCAATATTGCTGCTGTCCATGTAATCGGTCAGCTTTTGGAACGCCGATTTTCCGCCCAGCGTCCCTGCCGGCTTTGCCTTGTAATCAACCTCGCCCGCAATGCCCGCGTCCGTCCAGCGGTTCAGCGTGACAACGAGGTTTTCCGCGCCCTCATCCGTCAGCCGCTGCAGAATCTCCTGCATTTCGCTGTAGGAGGTCATGCAGGTCTTCATGAAGATCGGGAATCCCAGCACGTTCTTCTGCTTCATGCAGCCGCCGTACAGGTCAATATAGAGC
>JAFZPL010000178.1 GCA_017550355.1 Oscillospiraceae bacterium
CCAGTTTGCCGTCCGCACCGAGACTGTACGAAAGATAGCTTTCATATTGTTTGATCACACTGTTTTTCGTGCCGCAGCCCGTCAGCAGGATCGCCGCCGCTGCCGCCGCAAGTCGGAAATATTTTGCAAAATTCATGCTTGTGTTCCTTCAATGCTCAAATTAATAATTGAGACCGTATTTTTCCCGCAGGCGAACCCGTGCTGCACTCACACTGCTGAGAGCATCCGTTCCCTTGCAGTATTCCTCTGTGCCGACCGTGATGACCTCTCCCAACATTGCTTGCGCTTTCCACACCGTCTCGCTCATTTCGTCGTCTACCAGACTGACTGCAAAGAAATAAGTCTGCGGATGATCCGTCATCTCCAAAAAGCGCTTGTAAGCCGCTTTCATCTTCTCGACATACGGGGCGGGATCTTTTCCCTTCGGCACCTTCATTCTGGAAACCACATACCACAGATCACTGTTCAGGGTGGAGCTGAGATCGGCTTTGCAGAGCTGATAGCCTTTTCCGGGCTGCGTCAGATTGTACAGCACCTCATATTGGGGATCGTTGGGGTGACTGCTCGCATCAAACGGCAGCATCTGCACTACCGCTCCGACGTATTCCGCGCCGTCAGGCAGCTCTGAAACCATCTGCTGCGCATCCACATCCGAAAACTCCGGCTTGATGACGGTTTCGCGGAATTCTCTGCTGATTACAGTTTGCAAAGTATCTTCGACCAATGTAACCAGAATCGAACTGTAATATTCATCCGCATCCGCAAAAGCAGGCTCGTTTTCTTCCTTTTTGTATTCCTTGTATGGCTGAATGGCTGTCATGGTATTCTGTACGGTGTGTAATGTACCGGTATGGTCGCGGTATGTGAGCCGATAGTCATCGAACTCATGATCTTCTTGGTCCGGAACGTATTCAAACGTATAATCGTCTCCGAAGCAATATTCCATAAATTCCGAATATCGTGCGGAAAGGTCGGTATCCCGCTGCTTCACAGCGGAATCCTGTGCGCAGGCTGTCAGCAGCAGCGCGGCTGCGGCAGCTGCCATTCTCATGAATTTTGTATGTTTCATAATGTACTCCCTATGATGACAGATGATGAACGAATCATTCAGCGGCTTTTCGGTCAGTTCCGGGTATTGCTGATATGCCGCCCGCATTCCTTTGATATACGGTGCCGCGTCAATCCTTTCGTCCACCGTGCTGCTCAGTAAGACGCCATGAGGCAATCTTCCTCATCAATGCCAACAACTTAATGCATTAAGAGGTTTGCGAATCGCAGCGCGATTCGCCTAGGGATTTCGCTCGCTGCGGCGAGCGACCAGAGGCTGCTCGCCTCTGGACTCTCGCAAGCCTTTTGAAAAAGGCTTGACCGAAAACTTTTTCTTTTGATGCAACAAAGCTTCAATGCATAAAAATCAGTAAGTCGCCGTGAGGCTCAGTAAGACGCCGTAAGGCAATCTTCCTCATGCCCTTCTATTGCAGCACAAAGCGGGGAGCCCCCGCGGGCATCATTTTTGCAAATCCGTCGGATACTCAGTAAGTCGCCGTAAGGCAATCTTCCTCATACCCTTCTATTGTAACACAAATCATCGAATTTTGCAAATCCTTTTCGGGATTTTTCGGAAAAATTTTCACGAGTGTGCCGTTCGGGGTATGCCCCTGATAAAATTCTGTGCGATTTTTCAGCTTTTCACCCTCAACCAGCACCGAAAGCGTCCGTCCGACCATCCCCGCCAGGTGCGCCGAGCGGATCTCATTCGCCAGCTTTGTGAGCGCGGCAGCACGGGCAGTTTTCACGTTCTGCGGGATCTGATCGGGAAATTCCGCCGCTCTCGTGCCGGTTCGCACCGAGTACGGGAACACATGCACCTTTGCAAAGCCGATCTCCCGCACAAAATCCATCGTCTGCGCAAAATCTTCGTCCGTTTCGCCGGGGAATCCGACGATCACATCCGTCGTCAGGGCGCAGTCCGGGAACAGCCGGTGGATTTCCGCCGCAAGCGCACGGTATTCTGCCGCCGTATACCGCCGGTGCATCCGTTTCAGCACGCTGTCGCTGCCGGATTGCAAAGACAGGTGAAACTGCGGACAGAATTTCCCGCATGCCGCAAACGCCTGAAGCTGGTCTGCCGTCATGCGCTCCGGTTCCAGCGAGCCGAGCCGCACCCGCAGAATGTTTTCCTGTTCCGCACAGATCCGCACGGCATCCGTGAGCGATTCGCCCGTGTCCATCCCGTAAAAGCCGAGATTGATGCCCGTCAGCACGATCTCCTTGTAGCCCGCATCGTTCAGCGCGGAGACCTCCCGCCGCAGACGTTCCAGCGTCATCGAACGGCAGCGCCCGCGGGCATAGGGAATAATGCAGTAGCTGCAGAACTGGTTGCAGCCGTCCTGAATCTTGAGAAATGCGCGTGTTTTCGTGAGATCGGCGCAGGGGAGCTCCGAAAAGGCATCCGCCTTGCCGTAGCTGTCGATCTGCACGGCAGGCGTCCGGCTGACCGTGTCGAGCCAGTCGAGCAGAGCGGCGCGGTTTTTCGTGCCGGTGACGAAATCCGCTTCGGAGAAATCGTCATCAGGGAACGCCTGCGGCCAGCAGCCCGTCAGCACGGTGAGCGCATCGGGATAAAGCCGCCGGATCCGCCGGAGCACCTGCCGCGTCTTGCGGACGCTCTCCGCCGTGACCGCACAGCTGTTGACGAGAAACAGCTCTGCCTCCGTTTCTGACGCTGCGGGTTCAAATCCCTTTTCCCGCAAAACCTGCGCAAGGCCGGAGCTTTCAGCCTGATTGACCTTGCATCCGAGTGTCTGGATATAAAATTTCATAGTCTTCTCCTGTTTATGCATTGCGCACAAGTTTCAACATAGATACTTGTGCAAGGAATACAGTATTGATGCTTTGTTGAAAAGATATGCGAAAGAAACCGCAAAAATCGGGCAAACATACAAAACGCACGAAAAATCCTTGACAAACCGTGGTTTTAATGATATAGTATAGCCGTAGGGTGATTCATGACAACCCTCCAAAAGATTTCGGGGCGAGGGAATCCTTGGCAGCATCTCCCCAAAGCGCAGTACCCTCTATCATGCGCGATGCGCCGATCCCCCGCAGCCCCTGTTTTCCGCCGCCTGCCAAAATTGAGAGTGAGGTTATTTTTGATGGCTGTTCTTACAGTTTCTCTCCCTGAGCTTACGGACATCGCGGAGTTTGTCAACATCATGGCAAGATTCCCGTATGAGGCACATCTGACAGTCGGTAATTATTCTGTTGATGCAAAATCCATCATGGGCATTTTCACGCTTGACCGTGAACAGCCGATGCTGCTGGAGACCGAGACCGAAGACGCAGACGCTGTGGAAGCGCTGGCACATTCCCTCGGCAAATTTCTGGTGAACCCGGTTCACTGATTATTATTGCTAATTTCGCTTTCGGGAGGCATACGCTGCTCCCAAAATCCCCCTTTTTTCATGCTGCTCTGACGATCCTGCTTTTGCTGAGAGGCGGATCACGAAAGAGCGCAATTCACTGCGCACCGAAGTCTGTACGTTCCCCCGTGCAGATTTACGGTGCATTTTTTCTATATCATGAGGTACAGATTATGAAACGATGGAGTTCCCTGCAAAGAGAACTGTATCAGATTGCAGACGAGCGTATCAATTTTCAGATTCATCTGACAAAATACAGAATGAACAGCTCGCTTGGCGCAACGGATTTGCCGCGTTACTGGATTACCCTGAACGGTGAAATCATTTTTGATTATCCGAAGCAGTTTGTCTGCAAAGATGAAACCGGTACATTCGTCAAGAATCTGAACGGCGCAAAGCTGTATTATCCCTATCAGACGGATATCCCGCGTATTTCTGAACTGATCCGGGAATACATTGATACCCCGAAAGAAGAAGTGTTTGCAAAGCATTTTGAAAATGATTACTGGGGTATCATCAATATTCTGAAAGCTGCTGACAGACGCATCGGCAAACGGCGGCTGGAGCTTCTGAGACGCAGGACCGGGAATCAGGCGACACAGAAAATTATTGCGTGCAGACTGGATGTATCATAAATCAGAACAAACGGAGTCAGGAGCGAAAAAACTCCTGACTCCTTTTTGTGCTTATTTGATTGCAGCGAGCAGTGCATCAGCCTTGTCGGTGCGCTCCCATGCAACGGAGAGATCCTCTCTGCCCATGTGACCGTATGCCGCAAGTCTTCTGTACTGCGGCTTTCTCAGCTCCAGCGTCTTGATGATGCCGGACGGGCGCAGGTCAAAGACCTTGCGGACTGCATTTGCCAGCGTTTCCTCGTCGACCTTGCCGGTGCCGAATGTCTCCGTGAAGACCGAAACAGGCTCCGCAACGCCGATCGCATATGCCAGCTGCACCTCGCACTTGGATGCAAGGCCTGCCGCAACGATATTCTTTGCGATATATCTTGCCATGTATGCCGCGGAACGGTCGACCTTCGTCGGATCC
>JAFZPL010000179.1 GCA_017550355.1 Oscillospiraceae bacterium
ACCGGCACCGCGCGGTGTCCCGCAGATCGAAGTGACCTTTGATATTGACGCAAACGGCATCGTTCTCGTCTCCGCAAAGGATCTCGGCACCGGCAAGGAGCAGAATATCGTCATCACCGCTTCCACCAACATGTCCAATGACGATATCGACCGCGCAGTCCGCGAGGCAGAGCAGTTTGCTGAGGAAGACAAGAAGCGCAAGGACGCTGTGGACACCAAGAACAACGGTGAACAGCTCGTGTTCCAGTGCGAGAAGGCGATGAAGGAATTCGGCGACAAGGTCTCCGACAGCGACAAGGCACCGATCGAGAGCGCAGTCAATGATCTGAAGGAAGCACTCAAGACTGATGATACCGACCAGATCAAGGCAAAGACCGATGCGCTCCAGCAGGCATTCTATGCACTGAGCGAGAAGGTTTACAAGCAGGCTGCACCGCAGGACGGCGCACAGCAGAGCTACAGCGATATGGGCGGTTCTCAGGAGTTCACCGGCAACAACGGCGGCAAGGATGACGGCGTTGTGGATGCTGATTTCACCGACGTGAACTGATTCTGAACGAATAATGGCATGGGGCAGGGCTGTCCTGCCCCTATTGCCATAGCATAAGCAATGTGCAGCAGATGCTGAAAACAAGAAGCAAATTGCGGACAGCGGTGGTTTCACACGCTGCAGGAAGAAATGAGGTCATCGAATTATGGCAGAGAAAAGAGATTATTACGAGGTACTGGGTGTCCAGAAAAATGCGTCTGATGACGAGCTGAAAAAGGCGTACAGAAAGCTCGCCCGGCAGTATCATCCCGATCTGCATCCGGATGACCCGACCGCAGAGGAAAAGTTCAAGGAGATTACCGAAGCCTATGAGGTGCTCTCCAACAGCGAAAAGCGTGCGAAATATGACCAGTTCGGTCATGCGGCATTCGAGAACGGCGGCGGCCCGCAGGACTTCGGCGGATTCTCGGATGTGAACGATATTCTGGAAAGCATTTTCGGCGGATTCGGCGGTTTTGGGTTCGGCGGCGGCAGCAGACAGGCGTCCGCGAACGCACCGCGCAGAGGTGCGGATATCCAGACTTCTGTCACGCTGGATTTTATGGACGCCTGCAACGGCATCAAGAAGGATCTCAACGTGCAGCGCATGGAGACCTGCCCGGACTGCCACGGTTCCGGTGCAGCGGGCAATTCCGGATCGGACGTCTGCCCGGACTGCCAGGGACGCGGCAAGGTCAATACCATTCAGAATACGCCGTTCGGCAGAATTTCCTCCGCATCTACATGTAAGCACTGCGGCGGCAAGGGACGCATCATCAAGAATCCCTGTCAGAAATGCCGCGGCGTGGGCAGAATCCGCATTGGCAAATCCATTACGGTGGATATTCCTGCGGGCATCGACGACGGACAGACACTGCGTGTGTCCGGACGCGGCGATGAGGGCGTGAACGGCGGCGGTCCCGGCGATCTGCTCGTCAGCGTCAATGTGAAGCAGCATCCGATGTTCGTCCGCGACGGCTACGATCTGCACTGCGATATCCCGATCACCTATGCACAGGCTGTGCTCGGCGATGATATCGTCGTTCCGACCATCGACGGCAATGTGCAGTACCATATCAACGAAGGCACCCAGACGGGAACGGTCTTCCGTCTCAAGGGTAAGGGCGTGAAGCGTCTGAACCGCGATCAGCGCGGCGACCAGTACGTGAAGGTTTATGTCGAGGTGCCGAAGGGACTGAACAAGGATCAGAAGGATATCGTGCGGCAGCTGGAATCCTCTCTTGAGACGAAGAATTACGCAAAGCGCGAGACATTCTTCTCCAAGCTCAAGGATCTGTTCGGCGGCAAGAATTCAAATAACTGAAATCACAAATAAACCCGGCTCACGGCCTAATGTGCGTGAGTCGGGTTTGTGTTTTGGATGATTTGACGCATTATCCGAGGATATCGTCGAGGTGCGCAAAGATATATTTCTGCGCTTCCTCGTTGTAGAATGTCTGCATGAATGTGCGGCCGTCCCGTTCGCTGGTACGCTCCCGCTCGGTGATGCCGAGTGCGGCGCCCTGTTCCGTCGGACGCTTGTTCGTTCCGATCTGCTCCAGGATGCCCTGTGCGCACAGCCATTCGGTGATGCGCGTTGTTTTCAGCTTGCTTGTGCCGTTTTCATCGCAGAAGCGGTTTAGCTCGCCGGCAATCTCGGAAACGGAGCGTTCCGGCGCGATCGTGAGCTGTGCAAGCTGTTCGTCTGTCAGAAAGAAGGAATCCTGATAGGCGAGAATGGCGTCGAGATTGTCCACGAGAAACTGCTGTGCGTTCCGGTCATACTTGATGACGTGCGAATCCGCGGTTCCGTTCGGAGTGCGGTGCGGCGCGGTGATCAGACCGATCTCTCTGCCGGCATCGGTCACAGTGTCGCGGCCGTCGGCCTGTTCCAGAATCCCGACCGACCGCAGCCATCTGCGAACGGATTTTTCGGACAGACGGGCAGTTTGATTCACATGGTGATAACGGTTGATCTCCTGCATCACGGCGCGCAGTGCGATCGGCTCATCGCTGTAAAGAAACGCCGCTTTCTGTTCGTCCGTCAGAAGTGCAAGGGATTTTGCGCTGCGCGGCGCTGCCTGTTCCTGTGAACGATGTTCTTCTGCGGCAGGTGCCGGAGAAGGAACAGGCTGTGCAGCAGGCGGTTCCGGCTTTGCGGGCTGCGGGGACTGCTGTACCGCCTGGCGCTCCTGAATACATGCCAGAAGAATATCCGAAACATAATTCAGACAGTTGACAATATGCGGATCGCGCACGAGATCCGTCTCAGAAACAGGTGTTTTCCGGATGGGATGGATCCCCTTCGCCATGGCCCTGAGATACTGCCGCGCGTACTGCATACGTTCGATTTCGGTCATGGTTCCCTCCGGAATCAGA
This sequence comes from Oscillospiraceae bacterium, assembly GCA_017550355.1. Lineage (GTDB taxonomy): Bacteria > Bacillota > Clostridia > Oscillospirales > Ruminococcaceae > Firm-04. The sequence continues at coordinate 2,909 of JAFZPL010000179.1, forward strand.
GTTCGTCGATCAGTGTGAGGATCTTTTTGATCGACATGAGCTTGTCGTCCACTTCCTTGGCGCGGTGATAGATCAGCAGATCCTTCGCGGTCTGCTCCATTGCCGGGAATGCGCTGCGGGTGAGCTGGTTTGCGTAGATCACAACATTCACGCCGTGTGCGCCGAGCTCTGCTTCGGTCACGGTGTTGTAGGTTGTCGGCACGACGACGATGGGCGTGGTCTTGTCCTCTGCGCGGAATTTGTCGCAGAATTCAAGGATCTCGTCGGGCGTCTTGCTGCGGCTGTGGATCATGATGCCGTCCGCGCCCGCCTTGACATAGGCTCTTGCGCGGGTGAGCGCATCCTCCATGCCCTGCTCCAGGATCAGGCTCTCGATGCGGGCGATGATCATGAAGGAATCGGTGAGCTGTACCTTTTTGCCGGCAGCGATCTTCTCGCAGAAATGCTCAATGCTGTCCTGCGTCTGCTTGACCTCGGTGCCGAACAGGGAATTCTTCTTCAGACCGACCTTGTCCTCGATGATGACTGCGGAAACGCCCATGCGCTCCAGAGAACGCACAGTGTAGACGAAGTGCTCCGGCAGTCCGCCGCTGTCGCCGTCGAAGATGATCGGCTTGGTGGTGACCTCCATGACATCTTCGATGGTGCGGAAACGGGAGGTCATGTCGACAAGCTCGATATCCGGCTTGCCCTTTGCGGTGGAATCGCAGAGCGAGCTGATCCACATGGCGTCGAACTGGTCAAATTCGCCGTTGTGCTCAACGCAGGTCTTCTCGGCGATGAGACCGGTCAGACCGGAATGCACCTCCAGAGCCTTGATCAGGCCGCGGATCTTGATGAGTTTGCGCAGACGCTTGCGGCGTTATTCGGGCATGGCGAGCTTTTCGCGGATCTGACGGTCGAGCCGGCGCACCTGTTCGTTGTAGGTGTATGGGATGTCGATGATCTCGCCGCCCCATGCCTTGATCTTCTCTTCCACATGGCTGCGGATCGCGGAGATCGGGCCTTCGCGCCAGTTGTCGCCGTGGATGACGTAATCGGGGCGCAGGGAATCCAGCACATCGTCATAGAGCACATCGTTCTGTGTGATGACCTCGTCCACGCCTTCGATCTTGCGGATGAGCTCCACACGCTCCTCAAAGGAGAGCGTCGGGAACTGATTATAGCGGAGTGTCGCTTCGTCGGAGAGTACGCCGACGACCACTCTGCCGTATTTTTGTGCGTTCCGGATGATATTCAGATGCCCCTCGTGAATGATATCCGTACAAAAGCAGGTATAAACAGTTTTCATGACAGCCTCTTTTCAGTGATACAATAATAATCGGGCAAAAACCCTATTTTACTATTATAACACATTATCGCGAAAAAAGCAAGGTTTTGACAGCGATGTAATTTTTAAGATATTCTGTATTTGAGGCGGCTGCTTTCAACAATTGCCAAAACGATCCGCGCTCATGTCTCCGGCCGGTTACCGCCGCAGTTGATGCAGAATTTTCCGGTGTTTTCCGTGCCGCATCCGCATCTCCACGGTTTCGGCTTCATTGCACCGCAGTTTTCGCAGAATTTTCCGGTGTTTTCTTTGCCGCATCCGCATTTCCACGGTTCCGGTTTCTTTGCGCTGCAGTCAATGCAGAATTTTGTGGTCAGCCCCTTTGCGCCGCATCCGCAGTCCCATGTTCCGTCGCTGTGCAGCACGGATGATGTTGTCGGTTTCGGGGACGGTGCAGGCTGCGGTGCGGGCTGCTGCAGCTTTTGCATTATCTCCATCAAGCCGCTTGTGGCCATACCGCTGTTTGCGATTGTCGGAATATTCTGATGCGTCGGCGGGCAGACGAATGCCCCGGCAAACTGCGGTTGTCCCGGGTGCGATTCATAATGCACGTTTTCCATGTTCTCGTCTAACTGGAATCGCAGGTCGTCCATGATGGACCAGAGCGCATCTTTGTCGGCATAAGAAGGTTCGCTGTCCGCATACCGGATCTCATGTTCTTCTTTCGACGCATCTTTTTCTGTCAGGGGGAGCGCACGGATCTTTTCCGCCGCCGCAAGGAATGCCGGATGATCCGCCTGGAACTGATACCGTTCAATCGACTTGTCCGGTGTGATCATGTCCAGCTGTATCCTGCCATCGTCCAGCGTCTTCAGATAGTAGCGGATCTCGTCCGTGTTCACTCTGATCCTTTCGATTTGCCGTATCGGGGCGGGCGTGGGTTCGGGCGGTACCTCTGCCTGCACCAGACCTGCCGGGTGCAGCGTTGCGGCAAGTTTTTCTGCTGCGGGATTCGGTGTGTTCCGGTACAGATCCATCAGAATTTCCATGAGCGCCTGCCGCGGGGCAAAGCAATAGCTGCCGTCTTTCCGGAAGATCTCGTTGAGAAACGGGCGGCGTTCGCAGGGGCAGTCAGGGTGTTCGGCGAGCAGCGCTTCGATCGCAGAGAGCGCCTTTGCGAGATGCGGGCTGTCCGGCGCGACCGTCAGCGGTCTGCCGCTTGTCACGAGCATTGCGCCCTGATCATTCCATACCTGCAGCTGGATGATTTCCGACGGGCGTTCGCTGCCGTCCGGGAGATACATCGTGAACTGGCCGCAGGTCACGATGCGGATATCTGCCATTTTTCTTTGTCCCTCCTGTGTATTTTGCTGTGTGGACGCTTTCCGGTTCGGTTTCGGCATCGCAGATTTCTCCATGCCGCATTCCGCGCAGCAAGACGCCGTCTGCGCTTCGGCGCCGCAGGTGCAGTCCCATGCGTCCTCTGATGCTGCCTGTGTTTTTTGGGAAGCATCGGGCGCCTGAGGGGATGCATTCAGCCGGATATGCTGCATGATCTGATCGGGCGAGGATGCCGTCAGCGGCACCATGCTTTCCCGCAGGCCGTCTTTCGGAAAGGGTGCGCCACAGTTTTTGCAGATGCGGCCAAGACGGTCCATGAATGCGCCGCCCCGTCCGCAGCAGGCACAGATCACTGTCACTTGCGGATTGACCATGTCGAGCTGATGCTCAAACCGGCGCAAATCTTCCATTGACCTCATACCGGTTCCCGGCTGTCCGGACACCGGCTTCGCGAACGGAAACGGCTGCTTTTGATATTCGGTTTTCTGCACCTGATCCGGATTTTGCTCCAGTGCGTCTGCGAGCGCATCCAGAACGGCGTTTGCCTTGTCCTGCGGTACATGATAGCGGGAACCGTCCGAAAGCGTCAGCGAAAATTTCTGCGGGCTGTCATCCTTCAGGTTGAATGCAGCCGAAAGGATCTGTTCCCATGCCGGCAAAAAGCAGGGATGCGAAAGCGGGAAGAAATACCAGATATTGGAGTCATCTCCCATATTGTGCAGATGCAGTGCCGCTTTTGTTTCGCCGGTGGAAAGCGAATAATCGTACAAATTGCGCATGTGGTTTCTCCTTTCAGGGCTTCGGTGCGCTGCAGTTCCCGCAGAATTTGCTGTTTCGGATCCCGGTATTCACGTTTCCGCAGCTGCACACCCATCCTTCCGGCTTTTCCGCGCCGCATTCCGAACAGAATTTTGTCGGGATATTCCGTTTTCCGCAGATGCAGTCCCAGGTTCCGTCCGGATGCAGGACGGCTTCTTTCGGTGCAGGCGGCGGGGCAGCTGTGCCGGGGCTGCCGAAGAATATGCCGCCCGGGAAGCCCATGACGCCCATCATGCCGAATCCCGGGATCACGACCGGTTTGGTCGGATCTTTATGCGTGACACGGACGGTTTCGTCAGCATCCAGTGCTGCACGCAATGCCTCAAACATGCGGCGGAGCGCTTCCGGTTCCGCGGCTTGCTTCCGGCTGTCAGTGTAGAGGATCTCATGCTGCTGTGCGTCTCCGTCCGGTTCCGTGAAGATCTCCGGCACGATCCGGCTCAGCGCTTCTGTGAGCGCCGGATGCGTGTCCGGGAAACAATAGACCGCGGTGTCGTTCGGGGCAAGTTTCACACTGAGATCGGAGGATTCGCCGAAGACAGTCAGCTCGAAACCGGGTTCGCCGTCCAGCCGGATCTTCCGGATCTCCGGCACATAATCCGGCCGGACACGCATACAGTTCCGGCATCTTGTCCATGTGTTCGGAATCAGGCATCTTTCGCATTCCCATGCATTCGGATGCGGCGCACCGCAGTTGCTGCAGCAGTAACTGTTTCCGGTCTCATGCGATCCGCAGTACCGGCATACCCATTTCCGTACGGGCGGGATGGCTTCTGAATACTGATTTCGTATGATATCTGCAGGATCTGCCGCGCCGAATGCCGCTTGGTTCCTGAACGGATTGCCCGACGTTTTTTCTGGTTCCGTTTCGAGCGGCGGGTTCTGCTGTACGGTTTTTTCGACATCAGGATCGTTTTCCATCGCTGCCGCCAGTGCATCCAGTACAGCCTTTGCTTTATCCTTCGGGATCAGCAGTTTCCGGTTATCAGCAGTTCTGACGGTAAAATTCATCAGGATCGGGTGTGCGTCTTTGATCTCAAATGTCATTGCAGTCAGTTTCTCTGTCGCTTCACGCAGTGCAGGATTGTCTGCGGCGATTTTGTATTCAGCTTTTGTACCGGTGATCTCGTTTTCGGTGTTTAGAAATGCACAGTCTTCGAATGCATTCAAAGAATAGCTGTATTCGTGGTATTGATGAATATGAAGCATCATGCGCATTGCCATCCGATTGCTCCTTTCATGGCTTTGGTGAGCCGCAGTTTTCGCAGAATTTTCCGGTGTTTTTGGCGCCGCATCGGCATTCCCAAACAGAGCCGGCAGATTTCTGCGGGGCAGACCGCAGCGGATTGGCGGGAACGATGCCCTGCAGCATCGGCATCTGTGCAATCGGCGGCTGTGCGGCGATAAGGCCCTGCGGCATCAGACAATCCGGCAGAGCAGGTGAAGCCAGTTTGCACAGGATGCTGCTCAGTTCCTCTCTCGGCGCATATTTCACGCTGCCGTCCGCAAAAAACACGTTGTAAGCGAACGGATTGTATTCGGAGGGCGGCTGTTCGTCGGGATGCTCCGCGAGCAGTTTCTCGACCATTTCGAGGGCTGTTTCAAGGAAAACCGCATCCGTGATGTTGGTCGTTTCCTGTTTGCCGTTCTGATACTGCACGAGCTTTGCGCTGCTGCCGCGGACGGTCAGTTCAAAGTAATCGGCAGCGATCACGCGGCCGTTCGGCATGGTGCGCGGCAGTTTGCCGCAGATGATCTTCCGGATCTCAGACATATTGTTCACTCCTTTTGCATTGGATTGTTTCGGGTTGGTTTCATTCTAGCATATTTTTGCTAAAAATGCAAGGGCTGTTTTCCGGCTATTGTAATTTTCCGGCGATTATGCTATAATGGGCATGACTGGGGGGATCGGAATGAATCTGACGCTGCATCTGACCGGCGCCTGCAACATGGACTGCGCCTACTGCACGCAGGAAAAAAAGCCTGTGACCATGACAAAGGAGATCCTGCATGCCGCCTGTGCGCTGGCATTTTCCGAGGGGCAGCATGCGGGATTCTGCTTTTTCGGCGGTGAACCGCTGCTCTGTGAGGATCTGATCTTTGAGGCGATGGATCTCTGTGCTGCGCGTTCCGCGGAGACCGGAAAGCGTGTCTATTACCGTATGACCACGAACGGCACGCTGCTTTCCGACCGGATGATCGCGCGGGCGGCAGACGAAGGCATGGAGATCGGGATTTCGTTCGACGGGACGATGCAGGATATCTGCCGGAGATACAAAAACGGCGCGGGCAGCTTTGCGGATACGGAATCGGCGGCGAAGCGTCTGCTGGCCGCAATGCCCCGCACGACCGCAATGATGACCGTTGCTCCGCAGGCGGCCGCGCACTATGCGGAGGCTGTCCGTTATCTTTATGAGCTTGGGTTCCGGAACATCCATGCGGTGCCGGCATACGGGCAGAAGGTCTCGTGGGATGCGGAAGCGCTGGACAGGATGAAGGCACAGCTGACGGAGATCGCGGCTTTTTACAGCGAATGCCTGCGGGCAGACGATCCCTATTATTTCAGCCCGATCGAGACAAAGATCCGGCATCTGCTGTCCAGAACGCATCCGAGCGACCATTGCCATCTCGGCACCGGACAAATGCCCGTTGCACCCGACGGGAAGATCTACGCCTGCAATCAGTTCATCGGTGATGCGGCATACTGTCTCGGCGATGTGTTTTCGGGGATCTCCCGCAAAAAATGCGCGGAACTTATGCTCAGGCAGGCGGTGCCGGAAACATGCCGCAGCTGCACACTCCGCAGCCGCTGTCTCCATTCCTGCGGCTGTCTGAACCGTCTGGAGACGGGTGATCCGTCGAAGGTGTCTGCGGTACACTGTGCATATGAAAAAATGCTGATCTATCTGGCGGATGAAACTGCCGAACGGCTCTATGAATCCGACAGAGCACGCTTTGACCGGTATTTCAAGGGAAAGGAGGCGGACTGATTGACGCGCATACACAGGCAAATGCTCTGTTATGCCGGATTTGTGCTGCTGATCATGATGCTGAAACTGCTGTTCACGGGGCTGGTCACGCCGCATATTTCGATTCTGCACGACGTCGTTTCCATTGCACCGGCTGCTGCTGTGATGGTATGGGGCAGTCGTATCCGCGTCCGGATCATCCATCCGCGCACAAGGCATCTGCTGTACGCGGTCTCATGGCTGCTGGCTGCGCTGTTCGTGATGCGGCTTTGCAGATCGGATTTCTTCGAATACAGTACGGCGGCAATGCGGATTTTGCAGTACCTCTACTATATTCCGTATATTTTCGTGCCGCTGTTCTCGTTTCTGGCGGCTGTCCGGCTGGATGAATATATTGCGACGCCGCGTCCGGCGATCCTGCGTGCTTTGATCGGGATGAGCATTCTGCTGACCGTGGTCGTGATGACGAATGATCTGCACGGCTGGCTGATGAGGTTCGATGAAGCGTCCAATTCGCATCATCGCTGGTTTTACGGCGTGATCCTGCTCTGGTCGCTGCTGCTTTCTGCGGGCGTGCTGATCGTGCTGATCCGCTGCTGCCGTCTTTCGCAGTGCAGACATCAGCTCTATGTTCCGCTGTTCATGACTGGAGTCGGGCTTTTCATGCTTGCAGTGTTCGTGATCGTGGGCGGTTCGCCGACGATGTTCGGGCAGAAGCTGTATTACAGTCAGGGCGCTTATGCGCTGACTGTGGTCGGCATGTGGGAGGGCTGCATTCTGATCGGTCTGCTGCCGACCAATACGGGCTACAAGCAGCTGTTTCCGATGCTGCATATCAGCGCGGAGATCGAAAACGCCGAGGGCACCGAGAAATATTCCTCCGTGCAGGTGCAGACCGGAAAGGATCCGGACGATCTGGTGCATTTCAGCAAGCCGCTGCACGGCGGAATCGTGCGCTGGACGGAGGACATGCACGCTGTGCGCGATCTGCGCGGGCGGATTGCCGAAGTGAACGCAAGCCTTGCGGAGGAAAACGACCTGATCGAGGAGGAAAACCGCATCACCTCGGAGCGTCTGCAATATGAAACACAAAACCGGCTTTACGACCGCATTGCCGCACATTCGCACAGACAGCTTGCCATGATCGCGGATTCTCTGGCAGATACGGAGACCTTTACAGCGCATATCCGCGAAAATATCCTGCTCGGCACTTATGTCAAGCGCAATGCCAACCTCATGCTGCTGGCAAGTAAGCAGCGCATGCTCTCAGCAAGCGAGCTGATGCTGGCGCTGCGGGAAACGATGGAGAATCTGCGGCTGTTTTCAGTGGATTGTGCGCTGGAGGGCGGCGAAGTGTGCGATGTGCCGGCACAGATGATCGTGGATGCATACGATATTGCGGAGGCTGCTGCGGAGTATGTGTACCGGCAGGGGAGCGTACTGACGGCGGCAGTGCTGCCGGACGCAGACACGCTGCTCTTGCTGGAAACGGATGCAGAGGTGCCGGAGGAGACGCTGCGTCAGGTGCTGGAGGGATCTGCGCTGACAATTGCCGTTTCCGAAACGGACGATACCTGCTGCATCCGGCTGGGAGGTGTGCCGCATGACTGATTTTTATGCGGAGCATTCGACGCTGACGGGCTTGCTGATGCTTGCCGGTCTTGCAATGATGTTCGGCTGGCTCAGTCTCACGATCCGGCTCATTCAGGTGCGGAATTTCCGGAAATACACCGCGGTCAGCGTTGGATTTACGCTGCTTTCCTTTGCGTTCTATATCATGCTGCGGATCCGGCTCGAAATCATGCCGGTTCTGCTGCTGATCTGCGGCTTTGCTGTGCAGACGGTGCTGCTCACGCTGGCTGCATGGATGGTTCGGCGGCAGACCGGATCGCAGCTTTCATCCATGTCGTTCAAGGAGGCGTTCGATACGCTCCCGACCGGCCTCTGCTTTTATCAGGAGGGCGGAATGCCGCGGCTGGTCAATCTGCAGATGGAGTACCTCTGCCGGCGGATCACGGGAGCGCATCTCTCCAATGCGGAGGAATTCTTCTGGTATCTGCGGGAAGGCAACTGTTCCGGCAGCGTGACGGGCGGGGAATCGCCGATCATCTGCCTGAGCGACGGAACCGCGTTCTGCTTCACGCATCATCTTCTTGAATATCAGGGCGAGATGCTGCACGAGCTGATCGCCGCGGATATCACGGAGCAATACCAGATGACGCTGGAAATGGAGCGCAAGCAGAAGCAGATCCGGCTCATCAACAAGCGCCTGCGTGCGCTCAATTCCACAATGCGCTTCATCATCATGGAGAAAGAGGTCCTTTCGCTCAAGACCAAGATCCACGATGAATTGGGCAAGGCGCTGCTGCTCTGCCGACGGTATCTGATGCATCCGAAGGAGGCTGAGGCAGAGGAGATCCGTGCGCAGTGGCGCGTGAGCTTCGGACTGCTGCTCAACGAGAAGCGCGAAACCTGGCAGAAGCCGTACCTGATCAACACGAAGCAGGCGATGCTGCTGGGCGTGAAGCTGGAGGTGGAGGGCGATCTGCCGGAGGAGGA
>JAFZPL010000180.1 GCA_017550355.1 Oscillospiraceae bacterium
CTCCAGAATGTCAAGGGGCTGGAGATTCTCGAACCCTTCGGCCACGGCAACGAAAAACCGCTGTACGCGCTGATCGGCATGACCGTCTGCGATGTGGTCGGTCTCAAGGACGGCGCCCACACGAAATTCCGTCTGCGGCAGAACAACGCCCAGCTTGACGCGCTGCTCTTCCGGATGTCGCCCGCCGAGACCGGCATCACACCCGGCATGACGCTCGATTTTCTTGTCTCCGCCGAGGTGCGCAGCTATATGGGACGCGATTCGCTCTCGCTGCGTGTGGAGGACTGGCGGCAGTCGGAGCGTGTGCAGAAGCAGGCACAGGCGGCACAGCTTGCCTATGAGGCATACCGCCGCGGCGAAAAGCTGCCGTCACTGGTCTATTATCAGCGGCTTTGCCCGCACCGCAAGGATCTGGTCGCGGTTTATCAGCTTGTGAGAAAGGCACCGCTTACTGTTTCACAGATCTGTGAAACGCTTGCCCCGCTCGGCATGAATCTCGGCAGAGCGCGTGTCTGCGCTGCCGTGTTCAGTGAGCTCGGTCTGCTTGCCTACGACGCCGTGACAGATACCGTTTCGGCTGTGGAAAACCCCGCGAAGCGCGAACTCACAGATTCCGCGCTCTACTGCGGGCTGCTGAAATATGCACAGGGACAGGATCAGTAAAAAAGAAAAGTAAATTTCTGAAAGATAATGTTGTTCTGAACAGATATGTTGGATTGACCGCTTTGATTTGGGAGAAGGGAGCATTATGCCGGAAATTCACAATGAGACCTATACGATCGACATGATCATCAGCAAGATCCTCACGGAGGACCGCGGCTACGATATCACCAAGCTGATCGCGGCGTATGACTATGCCGCCAAATGCCATGAGGGACAGGTGCGCTCCTCCGGAGAGCCGTATATCATTCACCCTGTCGCTGTTACTTATATCCTGCTGGAGCTCGGCATGGACACGGATACGCTCTGTGCTGCGCTGCTGCACGATGTCGTGGAGGATACCTCTGCCACCAAAGAAGATGTGCAGAAGCGTTTCGGCCATGATGTCTCCATGCTCGTGGACGGCGTGACAAAGCTCGCCAAGATTCCGACCTTCACCAAGGAACAGCAGCAGGCGGAAAATGTGATGAAGATCCTGCTTGCGATGTCGCAGGATATCCGCGTGATGATCATCAAGCTGGCAGACCGTCTGCACAATATGCGGACGCTCCAGTTTCGTCCGGTGTTCAAGCAGCACAACACGGCGTTTGAGACGATGAATGTCTATGCGCCGATCGCGCACCGTCTCGGCATCACCTCCGTGCAGGAGGAGCTGGAGGATCTCTCGTTCTATTACCTCGATCCCTTTGCCTACGCGGATATCGAATCCATGCTGGAACAGACAAAGCAGGAGCGCGAGGCATTCATCGAGAGCATCAAGGAGCGCATCGCACAGCGCTGCCGCAATCTCGAATTCATGACGCCGCCGCAGATCGACGGCAGAGTCAAGAGCATCTACGGGCTCTATAAAAAGCTCTATATCAAGCATAAGGATATCAGCCAGATCTACGATAAATACGCCGTGCGCGTGATCGTGACGACCGAAAATGAATGCTATTCGGTGCTGGGCCTTGTTCACGACATGTTCCGCCCGATCCCGAACCGCTTCAAGGACTACATCGCCAACGCCAAGCCGAACGGCTACCAGTCGCTGCATACATCCGTGCTCGGCAAGGAGGGCATCCCTTTTGAGGTGCAGATCCGTACATGGGAGATGCATGCGAATGCGGAATACGGCGTTGCGGCGCACTGGAAATACAAGGAGAAGATCCAGGGCAGAACCATGTTCGATTCGCGCATTGCGTGGATCCGGCAGGTGCTCGAAACACAGCAGGCATCCGACGATCCGCAGGAGCTTGTCGAAACGCTCAAGAATGATATTGCGCCGGATGATATTGTCGTCATGACGCCGAAGGGCGATTCGATCAATTTGCCGGTCGGTTCGACGGTCATTGATTTTGCCTACCATATCCACACCAAGATCGGTCACAGAACGATCGGCGCGAAGGTCGACGGCAGGATCGTTCAGCTTTCCTATCAGCTGCACACCGGCGAGATCTGCGAGATCATCACCGCAAAGGATGAGGACAAGGGACCGAACCGCAACTGGCTGGAGATCGTCAAGACCAACGAAGCCCGCGCCAAGATCCGCGCATGGTTCAAGAAGGAGCGCCGTCCGGAGAATATCGCAGACGGCAAGGCACAGTTTGAACGCGAAACACGGCGCATCCATATGAATATCACGCCGGAACAGCTTGAAACGATCCTCGTGGAGGATCTCAAACAGCAGAGCTGTACCGACCTTGAAAACTTCTATGCCGCGCTTGGCTACGGCGGTCTGTCGCTGCCGAAGCTGATGCCGCGTCTCCGCGAATGCTATCTCAAGCGCTACGGTCAGAGCGAACAGCAGATGGTGAGCGTACACAATCTGCGCAAGCACCGTCACACCGGTCTGGGCATCCTCGTGGACGGACAGGATAATCTGGATGTGAAGCTGGCACGCTGCTGCTGTCCGCTGCAGGGCGAAAAGATCGTCGGCTTTGCGACACTCGGCCACGGCATCACCGTCCATTCGCAGGACTGCAAGCGGTACAAGGAGAGCATCGCCAAGAATGATCCGGAAGAGGTGAAGCGCTGGCTGCCCGCAACATGGGCGAACGATGCGCCCGCTTCCGAGATGAAGGCGAAGATCGACATTCTCTGCGTCAACCGCATCGGTCTGCTCAACGATATCACCGCCGCGATCAATGAAGTGCATCTGCCCGTGGTCGATTTTTCGTTCCATATGCAGAAAAACGGCAATGCGATGGTCGAAGCGACGATCGCCGTCAGCTCCCGTTCACAGCTTGATTCTGTGCTCAGCAAGCTGATGACCGTCCGCGACGTGATCTCCGCAGAGCGCACAAACGGCTGATGTAGGCAGTGCCTGCATCCGTTTTCGCGTTCCCGTGCGTTCAAGAGTTCCGCAAGGGTGAATCGAGCAAAGCGATCCGGTGGAGCGTTTTGCCGAGAGGGACGCCCTGCGCTAGAGGGTGTCCCTAGGCGAATCACGATGTGATTCGCAGTCTTCTCACGCATTAATTCGTTCGCAGTGCTACAATAATAAAAAAGGAAAAACATATGATTCAGATTCAGACAATTCCGGTCGGTGAGCTGGAAGCCAACTGCCATATCGTATCCGACGGCAAAGGCAATGCCGTGCTGGTCGATCCGGGTGCAGATGCTTCCGAGCTGGCATATACGCTCACATCGCTCCGGCTCAAGCCGCTTGCGATGCTGCTCACCCATTCCCATTTTGACCATTTCGGTGCGGCTGCCGCACTGATGCAGCAGTTTTCGATCCCGCTCTATGTGCATGTGCTCGATGAACCCGCGCTCCATTCCGTGCGGGCATCCGGCGCACAGAGCTGCGGCTTCGGCGATCAGTTTCAGGATCTTGCCGGCGATATCCGCACGTTCACGGACGGCGAAACGCTCACGTTTTCCGATGAGCTGACTTTCACTGTCATGCACACGCCCGGTCATTCGCCCGGCGGTTCGTGCTTCCTGCTCGGCGATGACAAGCTCTTTTCCGGCGACACGCTTTTCCGCAATGCCGTCGGACGCATCGACCTTCCCGGCGGCAATATCCGCGATATGCGTGAATCGCTCCGGAAACTCGGAGCGCTTCCCAGCAACCGCACCGTTTACTGCGGTCACTATGAGAACACCACGCTCGAGCATGAACGGATGTTCAGCCCGTATCTCACAAAGCGATGATCATTCATACATACGGCCATACGCGCTCCTATGAGATGGAGGCACTGCTCAAGCTGTTCCGTCCGGCGGAAAAATTCGCGTTTTCAACAGATGCCGCACTGCCGGAGGGGGAGTACCTCTCTGCGGCCGCCGAACCCGCCGGAGACGGTCTGCGGCTGATCTGCGGCGTATCCATGCACGGCGAAACGCGGCGCGGCGAATCGCAGATTCCGGCAGATCTGCCTGGGAATGTGTTCGACCGCGAGATCTCCGCGCTCCTATATCCCATGCTCTGCGAGCTGACGGGTATGCGTCCGGCATGGGGCATGCTCACGGGCATCCGTCCGGTCACGCTGCTGCGGAAATTTGCGGCGCGGCGGGGGAGTCTTGCCGCGGCAGAGGACGAATTCCGACAGATCTGGCATGTCACGGAGGAGCGCACGCAGCTTGCGTCGGATATTCTCCGCGTGCAGCAGCCGATTTTTGCCGCGACACCGGAAAAGAGCATCGGCATCTATGTGTCGGTGCCGTTCTGTCCGACGCGCTGCCGTTACTGCTCGTTTGTGAGCAATTCCACTGCCAAAACGCGCTCGATGATCCCGCAGTATCTTGACCGGCTGGAACAGGAGACCGCGATGCTGCGCGATCTGATCGCGGAAAAGCGATTGCCTGTCGACACCGTTTATATCGGCGGCGGCACACCGACTGTCCTCACGGCGGATGAGCTGCGCCGTCTCTTTCTCATGCTCCGGACATTCCTGCCGGAGAAGCTGCGGGAATTTACCGTTGAGGCGGGCAGACCGGATACGATCACGCGCGAAAAGCTGGCAGTGATGCAGGAATTCGGCGTCTCGCGCATCTCCGTGAATCCGCAGAGCTTACAGGACGCCGTGCTGGAGGCAGCGGGCAGACCGCACACCGCACAGGACGCCGTCGACAAATTCCTGCTTGCAAAGGAAATGGGCTTTACCAATATCAATATGGATTTTATTGCGGGACTGCCCTGTGATACCGCGGCGGGATTCCGTGAAAGCATCGACTGGGCGGCTGCGCTTGATCCGGAAAGCATCACGGTGCATTGTCTTTCGCTGAAAAAGGCGGCGGACTTCTATCAGGAGCTCCCCATGCCTGATGCGGAAACGGTCTCGGAGATGGTGGATTATGCGATGAAAACGCTGCGCGGGCTTGGATACCGGCCGTATTACCTCTACCGGCAGAAGAATATGGCGGCGAATCTCGAAAATATCGGCTACGCAAAGCCGGGCGCGGAATCGCCGTATAATATCCTGATGATGGATGATTCCCAGACGATCCTGGGGCTTGGCGCGGGCGCATCGACAAAGGTGCTGGGCGGCATACGCGGCATCGAACGGCTGACGGAGTGCAAATATCCTTATGATTATCTTGCACGGTTCGACGATCTGATGACGGATAAATTCAGCAAGCTGAGAACGCTCATCGGCTGAACAGAAAACAAGAAATGCAGAACGAGAAACAGCGGAAGCACATGTTTGCAGACAGCAGACGGCGGCTTTCTCCGGTCTTATTCTGCATTTCTTTTTTTTCTGCGTATTTCTTTGCGCTTGCCCCTTGCGTTTTCAAAAAAAGTATGTTATAATGTATATTGTTCGGAACATATATTCCGGTATTCTGTATTTGTGAGGGAACCAGAGCGTTATGAAGACCTGCCGCAACCCACAGAATGATCTGGAACACGCAAAGCATGAACCGTATCTCGCCGTATTCCTGCTCGGCTTCATCGTCATGGCGGTGACGATCCTGCCGATCCTGCTCGTGTCCGGCGGATATCTGACATATTACGGCGATTTCAATTCGCAGCAGCTTCCTTTTTACTGGCACGCACACGAAATGGTGCAGAACCTGAGCTTTGGCTGGGACTGGCAGACCGATCTCGGCGCGAACTTCATCGGCTCATACACCTTTTATCTGCTCGGCAGCCCGTTTTTCTGGCTGACTGCGCTTCTGCCGCAGAGGCTTGTGCTGTTCGCGGTGCCGTTTCTGCTCGCCCTGAAATCCGCTGTCGCCGCGCTCACATCCTACGCCTTCCTTCGGCGCTTCGTCCGGTCAAGGCGTGCCTGTATCATCGGCGGCTTGCTCTATGCCTATTCCGGCTTCCAGATTTTCAATGTCTTTTTCAATCATTTTCATGATGTGACAGCGTTCTTCCCGCTTCTGCTCATTGCGATGGAAGCGCGGATCAACGAAAACCGCCGAGCCGTGTTCGCACTGACGATCACCTTTACGGCGCTGATCAATTATTATTTCTTCGCGGGCGAGGCCGTGTTCGCGGTCATCTATTTCCTCGTGCGATGTCCCTCGCCGGATTTCCGCGTGAACTGGAGGAAATTCTTCAGCCTGATCTGGGAGGGGATTCTCGGCGTCTGCATGGCGGCGGTGCTGCTGCTGCCCTCGGCGCTCGCCGTGATCGAAAATTCCCGCGTCGACAGCTTCCTCACGGGGCTGGATATGGTCGCATATCCCGACCGCACGCGCTACCTGCACATTCTCCAGAGCTTCTTCATGTTCCCGGATGTGCCTGCCCGCCCGAATCTGTTTCAGACGGACTATGCGAAATGGGCTTCGATCGGGGGCTATCTTCCGATGTTTTCGATGGCAGGCGTGATCGCGTTCATGACGCAGAAGCGCCGTCACTGGGCGACCAGACTCGTCGGCGTGTGCATTGTCTTTGCGTGCATTCCGGTGCTCAATGCGTCATTCCACCTGTTCAACAGCACCTATTATGCGCGGTGGTACTATATGCCCGTGCTGATCATGGCGCTGATGACGGCGTATGCGCTCGACAATCCCGCGATCAAGTGGGGAAAAGGATTTGCCGTCTGCGCGGCAGTGCTCGGCGCCTGTGCGGTGATCTCGTTCTTCCCCTCGAAAAACGACGAAGGAAAGCTCGTCTGGCTTGAATTTGCAAAATATCCGTGGTATGTCTGGCTGACGGTGATCCTCTGCGGTGCGATGCTGTTCGGCGCTGCAAAGCTGATCCGGTCGCGTCGCCGGAGCCTCTATTATCTTCGGTTCGGCATCTATCTCACGGCGTTCAGCTGTCTTGTGACCAGCTGCGCAATGATGTATTTCGGCATCGCACTGGGTGCGGATCCGGTCATCTATAAGCAGGATACGATCGAAACGACCGATGAGCTTCATCTGCCAGGCGAAGACGATCAGTTCTTCCGCATCGACGTCAGCGACAATGTCGACAATTACCCGATGTTCTGGGGATATCCCAACATGCGCTGCTTCCACAGCGTTGTGCCGGCATCTATCATGGAATTTTACAGCGCACTGGAGATCACGCGCGATGTGGCATCCCGTGCGGAGCTTAAGGATTATCCGCTGCGCGGTCTGTTCAATGTGAAATATTACTTTGACCGCAAGCCGGATAAATATGACGAGAAATTTGAGGAACCCTATTCCTACAAGATCGACCTGCCGGGATTTTCGTTCTACGACGAGACCGAGCGGTACTATATATATATCAATGAGGCATATGTCCCGATGGGCGTTGCCTACGACACCTACATTCCGATGGAGGAGCTTGACAAGTGTATGCCGCTGGTCAAGGAAAAGACCATGCTCAAGGCGGTCGGACTCAACGAGGATCAGGTTGCAAAATACGGCGACATGCTCACGGAGATCTCTGACGCGGAGAAATATCTGATGGATGAAGGCGAATACATCGACTTCTGCCTTGACTGCACGGACGATGCCTGCGATACGTTCACCTATGATTCCTACGGGTTCCGTGCGACGATCACGCTCGATCAGCCCAAACTCGTGTTCTTCAGCGTACCCTATGAATCGGGCTGGACAGCAGAGGTGAACGGTGCGCCGGCAGAGGCAGAGCGCGTCAGCTACGGCTTCATGGCCGTCTTCTGCGATGCAGGTGAAAACGAGATCCGTTTTCATTACCGAACGCCCGGTCTGCGCGTCGGACTGATGATCTCCGCGGCGGCGGTGATTGCGTTCGGGCTCTATCTGCTCGCTGTCTCCGTGACAAACGCGAAGCGGCGCAGCCCGCATCCTGCCTATAAGCATGATTATGATTACCCGGAATCCATTCCCTTCCCGCAGCACGAGCTCTATCTGCATTATGCGAAGCAGCGGTATCGCTTTGCCAGCACGGAAGAGGACGATCAGAAAGGATAGACACTTATGCAAACCCCGAATACGCCCCATCTTTTTGAACAGCAGATCGCATCCGAGCCGGTCTACGACGGAAAAATCCTGCATGTTACGCGGGATACCGTGCGTCTGGAAAACGGCGACGAAGCGACGCGGGAGGTCATTCATCATCCGGGCGGTGCCTGCGTCGTGCCGCTGACCGAAAACGGCACGGTGCTGATGGTGAAGCAGTTCCGCTATCCGCATGCAGAGGAGACACTGGAGCTTCCGGCGGGCAAGCTGGAATACGGCGAAAACCCGCTGACCTGTGCCGTCCGTGAGCTGCGGGAGGAGGCAGGTGCTTCGGCTGAAAAGCTGGAACCGCTCGGCTGCCTGTATCCCACTCCTGCTTACGACAAGGAAGTGATCTATATGTATCTGGCGCGGCAGATTGTCCGCAGCAATACACAGGATCTCGACGAGGATGAATTCCTCGATGTGGTCGAACTGCCGCTGGACGAAGCGGTGCAGATGGTCATGGACGACCGGATCCGTGATGCCAAGACGCAGATCGCACTGCTCAAAACGGCGCTTCTTCTGAAATGAAACGAAGGAATCTGACATGAACGAGCTTTGCAAAATCATCAAAGAGATGGTGAAGCCGAATTTTCTGAATATCCGGACGTCGATTCGCACCTACGACCGGGATGCGCTGTGCTGCGGCAGTTCTGGCATATTTCGTTCCACACGGGTATGCTCAACGGACAGACTGCCATTGCAACCGGCAAGTTCCCGATGTGGGTATCGCAGGCGGACAAATATGTGGACGACGGCATTTTCTTCGGCAGACCGCAAAGGACAGGTGACCAAATAAAAAAGAGGACTGTCCGATCCTCATCATCGGACAGTCCTCCTGTGGAGTCAACCTTTATTACACGGATTCCGTTTCAGCGGTCTCCGCTTCTGCCGCAGCGCCCTGTGCGGACTCTTCCTCTGCCTGGCTCAGAGCCACCTGCTTCTGGTACGCATCGAGGATATATTCCTCAAGATACTGCCGTGCTTCTGCAGAGATCGGGTGGACGATGTCGCGGAACACGCCGCTTTCGTCTCTCCGGCTGGGCATTGCAACAAAGAGACGAGATTCGCCCTCAACAACCTTGATGTCATGCACCGCGATCATCTGATCGAGTGTGATCGAAACGATTGCGCGGAGTCTGCCGTCTGTCATCATTTTTCGGATTTTCAGGTCTGTGATTTCCATAGGGTGATACCTTCCTTCAAATATAGAGTATTTTGATCTGCCGATTGGCGTTCGAGACGCAAGTCAACTGCGCCAGGCGTGCGGATGCCGCAGGCTGAATCACAATCTCTGTACCATATCATAGCATAAAAATGTGTTCATTATGTGAAGGTTTTATGGAATTATGAATTTTTTTCATCTTTTTGAATAGGAAATTCTCCCGATTTCTTTGAAATTCTCTTATTTTGGCACGAGAAGGCAAGTTTGACAACATCTGTCACGATTGTATATTTAGTGAATATAAAGGAGCAAATACGATGAATCCTATACTCAGCGAAAAAAAGCATATCCACATGATCGGTATTGGCGGCAGCGGCATGTATCCGCTTGCACAGGTGCTGCATGCCAAGGGATACTATCTGACCGGCTCGGATAACAACGAGACCGACACGCTCGCGGCTGTCCGCGCAATGGGCATTCCGGTGCAGATGGGACAGCGTGCGGAGAATATCGGCGACGCGGATCTTGTGGTGTATTCCGCCGCGATTGCGAAGACCAATCCCGAACGTGCCGCCGCGGAGGCAAGCGGTGTGGATATGATGGAGCGCAGTGAACTGCTCGGCATCGTGTCGGAATGGTACAAGGATGCGGTCTGCATCGCCGGCACACACGGCAAGACCACGACTTCCTCCATGCTTGCGCAGATCCTGTTCACCGCCGGCATCGACCTTTCCGCTGTCATCGGCGGCAAGCTTCCTGCGATCGGCGGCAGCGGCAGAGCGGGCTCCAGCGATGTGTTCGTCTGCGAGGCATGCGAATATGTCGATACGTTCCTGCACCTTTCGCCGGATATCGCCGTGATCCTCAACATCGACGAG
>JAFZPL010000181.1 GCA_017550355.1 Oscillospiraceae bacterium
CAACCGCCACATCCTCTACGGTGCACTGGCCGGCGGCCCGAATGAGGACGGCAGCTACGAGGACGACCGTCAGAACTACATCAACAACGAGGTTGCAACCGACTACAACGCCGGTTTCACCGCGCTGCTCTGCAAGATGGTCAGCGAATACGGCGGCCAGAGCGATCCGGCATTCCCGTATCCGGAGGAGCGCGAACCGGAATTCTTCGTCGAGGCGAAGGCAACGCACGAGTCCTCCGGTACAACCGTCTCCATGAAGATCACCAACCACCCCGCATGGCCGGCAAGAGTGGTTGACAACATTTCCATGCGCTACTTCCTCGATCTCAGCGAGATCAAGAAAGCAGGACTGAACCCCGAGGATATCGTGCTCCGCTGCGACCGCGACCAGTCCGGTATGTACAGCGGCGACGGTGTGACGCCGGCTGCCATCTCTCCGGTGACACATTACAGCGGCGATATCTACTATGTTGAGGTTCATTTCCCGGACGGCAGAGCGTTCCTGCCGATCTCCGAGGGTCAGCACCAGTGCGAGATCCTGCTGGCAATGATCTATCCGGATTACGGCTCCGGCTGGGATGCAACGAATGACTATTCCGCAGAGGGACTTGACAGCAAGGACAACAAGCTGACAACGAAGATCCCGGTTTACGAGAACGGCACGATTATCTTCGGTGAGGAACCGGACGGCACCGTCGGCAAGGGTTCTCTCTCCGCAGCACCGTCTCCGGACGGCTCTTCCATCCCGATCGCCAATCCGGCGAAGACTACTGCTCCGGCGGAGACAACCACAAAGCCGGAAACCACGGCAGAGCAGACCACTTCTTCTGCACCGGAAACCACAAAGACGCAGGCTGTGACGAGTGAGGAAGCGGCTGCTTCCGTCCCGAAAGCAGAAGACAGGGCAACCTACGGCGACGCAAACGAGGATGGCAAAGTCACTGTCAGCGACGCGATTCTGATGGCAAGAGTCGTGGCTGAGGACAAGACCGCGAAGATCACTGACGGCGGCAGAGATAACGCCGACGTCGCAAAGAACGGCGTGATC
Source organism: Oscillospiraceae bacterium (assembly GCA_017550355.1). Classification (GTDB taxonomy): domain Bacteria; phylum Bacillota; class Clostridia; order Oscillospirales; family Ruminococcaceae; genus Firm-04. The sequence goes on from JAFZPL010000181.1 coordinate 1,049, forward strand.
GACACGGATGATACAGTCAAGCTGCTGAAATTCCTGGCGGGTCTGATCCAGAAGACCGATCTTGGCGCTGCTTGATAATTGCAAAGGAACCAACCCGCCCTCGGTTCAGCCGGGGGCGGGTTTTTTCGGCATTCATCCTTAAACATAAAAATATAGCGCTGTGTGTCAGAAATCATCTGTTCCGGCTGACTGTATGTTATAGAAGCGCTTCTCACACATGATACAGGAGGTGATTCCCTATGCAGGACAGCGAACTGCTTGCCATGCTCCGCGATACACCGGAGGCCGGACTGGCAGCTATTATGAAGCAATATACCGGTTATGTCTACACGATCGCAGCCAACAAGCTGCGCGGTACCGGCACGGCAGAGGACATCGAAGAAACCGTGAGTGACATTTTTGTGACGTTCTACCGCTGGCAGCAGACACATGATGCTGCTGGGACGAATCTCCGGGCGCTGCTTGCAGTGATTGCAAAGCGGCAGAGCATCAACCGGTTCTACGCACTGACCAGACAGCCGCATACTGATTCCTTTGAGGAGCTTCTGACCGAGCCGCATACGGATGATCAGACACCCGACGAGCACATTCTGTTGATGCAGGCTGTGCAGTCCCTCGGGATTCCTGACAGCGAGATCATACTGCGGCGGTATTATTTCGGACAGAGCAGCAAAGAAATCGGCGCGGCACTGGATCTGAAGCCGAACACGGTTGACCAGAGGCTTTCACGCGGGCTGAAAAAGCTGCGTGAGATACTGAGTGAATAAGGAGGGTTCCCTATGACAGAACGGTTTGAAAATCTGGATGCAGCGGCACTGCATCTTGCGGACGACACGCTTTCGCATATCGCGGAGACCGCTTCCCTCCCGCAGGAAGCCGCAGACCGCATCGCCGCAAAGACCATGGAAAAGGCAGGCTTTGCACAGGCTGAGAAAAAGCCGGCAATCCGGCACAGAAAGCGCCCGAAGCGCCTTGCGGCGCTCATCGCGGCGGCAGTTTCCGTCGCTGCACTGACCATCGGTGTCGGCGGCTATCTGCGCTATAACAAGCGCGCAATGGAAAAGAACTTCGGTGTACTCGGCACCGCGACCCTGAACGATCTGCACCTCGCAGAGCCGCAGACCTTTACAAACGGTACCGTGAACGCAACCGTGGAAGCGGTGCTGTGTGACGGCTCACACGCCTTTGTGCTGACGACCTTCAAAGCAGCGGATCCTGCGCAGGAGGTCGACTGGGAACGTGATCTGTATTACTTCTACGAGAAAGGCCATCCTGATTGTTCCTACGCGACAGCGTTTCCGGATGACTGCATGATCCAGAAGTATGACGACGAAGCGTGGGTGACATGGGGGATCGAGCTTCCTGAGGAATCTGCCGGTGATACGCTGACACTCTGCTTTGCGAAACACGAAACCGATTTCCCGACCAAAGAAATAATCAATGAAGTAAAGCGTGCCGGCGGGAATGTGAATGATCTCTATTCGGATCCGCAATTTGTCGGCTGCGATTTCCCTTATTATGATGAACTGACAGACGGGCTGGAGATCGACATTCCTCTTGCTGTGAACGTTCCTGTTATCACACTGCGTTCCGACTACGGCGCGGAGATCCGGATGTCCGGATTTGAGATGGTTTCCACAAAAGGCGCCATTGATGCCGGGAACGGCGGTGACATGACGATCACCAGACAGGACGGCACCACTGCGGAAGGCTGGATCAAACTTGCCTTTGACGAAACCGCACGGTATATCGAAAAGATCGACGGCGTCAGCTATCGCTATAACAAACCGGAAAGCTACATCGGCTTCACGGATGTTTCCGATATCGCATCCGTTGAATTTGGCGGTGTAGTCTATACCCGAACCGAATAATCATCCGCCCGGGCGCAGTCAGGCACTGTGTCCGGGCGCTTTCTGCTGCCTGTGAAAGCTGTCCGCCTGACGTGTA
>JAFZPL010000182.1 GCA_017550355.1 Oscillospiraceae bacterium
GTCCAGGATGTCCTGCGCCCACGGTACGAGCAGCCAGACGACCGTGCAGTGCTCCTCGGAAACCGCGTTGATGATCCATTCCGGCTTGATGCCGCGCAGGAGCACGGCCTTGCCGCCGACCAGGAAACTGCCGAACCAGTGCATCTTCGCGCCGGTGTGATAGAGCGGCGGGATGCAGAGGAACACATCGTCCTTGGTCTGACCGTGATGCGCCTGCTCGACCTTGCAGGCATGCATCAGGCTCTCGTGATTATGCAGGATCGCCTTCGGGAATCCGGTCGTGCCGGAGGAGAAATAGATCGCCGCATCATCCTGATCGGTCAGGATGATGGACGGGGAATTGCTCGGGAAATTCGCCGTGAGCATATCGTAGCTCTCCGCAAAGCCCGGACAGCCCTGTCCGACATAGAGCAGCAAACGGTCGTGACCGATCGAATCGACCAGACCTTCGACACGGCCGATGAACTCCGGTCCGAAGACCAGCACGGAGATATCAGCCAGACCGACGCAGTATTCGATCTCGCTTGCGGCATAGCGGAAATTCAGCGGCACAGCCAGCGCACCGATTTTGAGGATGCCGAAATAGATCGGCAGCCATTCGATGCTGTTCATCAGCAGAATGCCCACCTTATCGCCCTTCTTCACGCCGCGGGACAGCAGAAAATGTGCGAAGCGGTTGGATTTTTCATTGAACACCTTCCAGGTGATCTCTCTGCGGTAATAGTTAGGACGGCGCGGCTCGATCAGCTCGTATTCCTTCCAGGTGATGCGGCGCGGCTCCAGGATTGACGGATTCAGTTCTACCAGTGCAATGTCATTGCCGTACAAGGCGGCATTGCGCTCCAGAATGTCAATAATCGGCATGTGAATTGTTCCTTTCGTTATAATATATCATATATAATCAACTTACGGATACCGTGTATCCCTATCTATTTTAGCACAAAAAAGCGGTAAAGTCAAGTATACAGCCGAATACAGCAAAAAAATAATATAAACCCTGAAAAATTACTATCATTTTTCTTGAAAGTATGCTATAATAGGAATATCAAAAATAGAGAAAGGCGGGGTTACCCTATGAAACAGGATTATGGATTCCGGAAGGGCATCAACTTCGGAGGATGGATGTCCCAGTGTGACTACAGCGAGGACAGGCTGAACAATTTTATCACAGAGAAAGATTTCGCACAGGTGGCTGACTGGGGTTTTGACCATGTGCGGATCCCGGTGGATTATAATATTCTGGAGAAGGAAGACGGCAGTGTGCTTGAAGACGGCTATCAGCGTCTCGCAAATGCGCTTGCACTCTGCAAGAAGTACGGACTGCGGCTCATCATCGACCTGCACAAAACCGCCGGCTTCTCCTTCGATACATATGCCGAAAACGAAAGCGGCTTCTTTGAAAATGAGAAATATCAGGCACGTTTCTATGCGCTCTGGGAGGAAATGGCACGCCGCTTCGGTGCAGAGGAGACCGTCGCGTTTGAACTGCTCAACGAAGTGACCGACAAGGAATTCATCGATGCCTGGAACCGCATCGCAAAGGAATGCATCCGCCGTATCCGTGCCATCGCACCGCAGATCCTCATTCTGGTGGGCAGCTACTGGAACAATTCCGCTGAGACCGTCGAGGCGCTCGAACCGCCCTACGACAGCCGCGTGATCTACAACATGCACTGCTATGAGCCGCTGGTCTTTACGCATCAGGGCGCATACTGGACAGACCGCATTGATCCTGAAAAGCGCATGAAGTTTGAGGAATCCGAGACCTCGCTGGAATATTTCGAGAATCTCTTCGCCTCCGCAATCGCCAAGACAAACGCTGAGAACACCGGTCTTTACTGCGGCGAATACGGCGTGATCTCGTTCGTCACACCGGAGGATGCCGTGAAATGGTTCCGCTGCATCAACACCGTGTTCAAAAAATACGGCATCGGACGCGCAATGTGGAACTACAAGGAGATGGACTTCGGCCTGACCGATCCGCGTCTGGACGGCGTGCGCGAGGAGCTCCTGCAATACTGCTGATCGCTGGTTACTGCGGAGTCCGCCCCCTCGGTTCCGCAGTACACGGAATCGCAAGATTCCGACAGACTTTCAAACCTCTCGAAAGCCTGATACAAAAGCGGCATACACACAGATTTCTGCGTGTATGCTGCTTTTTCTATTATGGATGTTTTCTATGCGCCGTCCGGATGCACTCAGCAGTTCGTATACATGACCTCTCTCAGCTTTTTTCCGCCGATCTGATCTTCCCTAAATTCCGAAGAACAATGCATTCCGTTCTTTTCATAGAAGGCTCTTGCGTTTGTGTTATCCTCCAAAACCCATAAAAGGATCTTTTCAAAGCCAAGTCTGTTTAGTTCTTCCATGCACTTTTTTAAAAGCTGCTTTCCATAACCCTTGCCCGTTTCATCGGGCAGAAAATAGATCGAAACGATTTCTCCCCATGCGCTGTACGCCTTCCAGCGCGACCGGCAAAAGCATGCAGTGCCGATCATGCGTCCATTCCTGATCACGACAAGCGAATGCATCCCCTCTTTTGTAACAATGGACGCCCAGCGCCCCTTTGGAATACCGTCTAGGTATGCCTGCGGAATGATTCCCTTGTATGCTGATTTCCAGCTGCTTTCATAAATATTGCTGAGCGCAAGCAAATCGTCTTCCCTGTTCAAATACCTGATCTCCATGATTGCCTCACCTGTTTCTGCGTTCGGAAACAAAATCGAGGAATGAGAGTGAACCTTGCCATTTCCCATTCCTCGCTGCATTTCACATTAAGACTGCTGTCCCTCGCCGGGCTTTCTGCGGGGACGGTTGTTCCGGCGGTGATAGTCTCCGCGCGGCTTGTGCTCGCCCGTCTGCTCTGCCGGCTTTCCCTGCTCTGCGGCAGCGCGGTGCTCCGTGAGATCCATCTCCGCCTGCGGGAACCGGCGGCGCGGCTGATCCGGACGCTGTTCCGTGCGCTGCTGCTGCTTTTCCCCAAATTCCGCATGGAGACTGCTCTTTTCTGCCGGCTTCGGCTGTTCCTGTCTCTGCGGCTTTGCTGCACCCTCTGCCGGCTTTGCGCCCTCCGGATTCTTCGGCGCATTCTGATTCTGCGGCTTCGGCGTTTTTTTCGTTCTCTGACGGCGCTGCTTCTGCTCCTCAGGCTTTGCCTCGCCCTCTGCCGGTGCTTCGGCAGCGTTTTCCGCCTTCGGTGCGGGCTTTGCCGGCATCGTGCGCTTGTCGCGCAAATCATCACGCGTCATGCGGCGGCTTGCATCCTGCAGGCGCTCCACATTGTCGCGGTGAACGGTGATCGGAATATCAGAATTTTCCGGCTTGACGCGCAGATTGCCCGTCACCAGATTCGCTTCGAGCACATACGCTCTCACCGGCGTATCGCCCGGCAGGATCACGGTCGAGCCTGTTTTCGGCGTCATGCGGATCAGCTCGTCATAAACCGGCGTTTCATAACGCAGGCAGCACATCAGCCTGCCGCAGGTGCCGGAGATCTTCGCAGGATTGAGCGCGAGTCCCTGTTCCTTCGCCATCTTGATGGAGACCGGCTGGAAATTGTCCAGATATCCCTTGCAGCAGAATTCTCTGCCGCAGATGCCCAGTCCGCCGAGCAGCTTTGCCTCGTCGCGGTCGCCGATCTGGCGGAGCTCAATGCGCACATGAAACGCATTTGCTAGATCCTTGACCAGTTCGCGGAAATCGACGCGCACTTCGGAAATGAAATAGAAAATCAGCTTGTTGCTCTCAAATCCGCATTCCACATCCACCAGACGCATCGGCAGCTCACGCTCCTCAATGCGCTGCTGGCAGTATTTCATTGCGCGGCTCATATAGGCGCGTTTCTCCGCCAGCTGCCGCAGGTCGTCCTCATTTGCAAGGCGCAGAATCGGCTTCAGCGGCGCCGTGATGCTGTCGTCCGCGACTGCATGCCGCCGTGCCGCAACCTCGCCGCATTCCTGTCCGCGGGCAGTCTCCACGACCACATAGCTGCCCTCTGCAGGATTCAGGTCTCCCGGCGCAAAATAATACATCTTGCCGCCGCTTTTGAATTTTACTCCAATCACTTCGATCATATTTTCACCATTATTCCTATCGTAAATCAATTCGCGGAACAGTTCATCAGTGCCGCACACAGTGCAGATGCCGTCAGCACCGCGCTCACATTGCTGTCGAGATCGGCATATGCCGTCAGAACCGCTTCATGCAGCCGCACTGTCTGTTTCGGTGTCAGGCGCATCGCCAGCGCAGACGCAGACCGCGCATCACAGCCAAGCGGCGGCAGATCCTCGTGCAGGGTTGCAGCTGCTGCATCCCGGATCTGTGCGTCGAACAGTTCCAGTGTCCGGCGGAAGATATCCCTGTCCGCCGCAGCCGCAGTCAGCAGCCGCAGCAGCGCATATTCATCCTTCACCGCAAGCGCTCCGGTCAGCTCCGCAGCCGTTTCCGCAGACTGCCGCACCGTTTCATCCGTCAGATACGAAATGCACTTGCCGATATTGCCGCCGAACCGCTGCACCGCCGCCTCTGCATCCTCCGCAGAATAGCCGCGTTCCTTGAGCACGTTCACACATGCCGCATCCGTCACCGGAAACACTGCCTTCACCGTCATACGTGAAAGCAGCGTCGGGAGCAGAACGCCCGCCGTTTCCGCAGTAAATACGAACGCTGCGTGTGCGGGCGGTTCCTCGACCGATTTCAAAAGCGCATTCTGTGCCTGAATGCTCATACCGTCTGCATCCGGAAAGAGAAATATGCGCAGATCGCCGTTGTTCGGCAGAATATCTGCCTGCATCCGGATCTCGCGCACTGTTTCGACAGAAAAGCCGCCGCGCTTGCCGGAATGCTCCGCATAGAACACATCCGGATGGACGTCCTCCGCGATCAGCCGGCACGCCTTGCATTCACCGCAGGGCGCATGTTCCGCGTCCTCGCACATTGCAAGCATCGTAAACCATTTCGCAGCGGTCTTTTTGCCGCAGCCGTGCGCACCGTGCAGCAGAAGTGCATGGGGCAGATGTCCGCCCTGCCGCATCAGACGCAGCTCGTGCAGAAGCGCCTCATTGCCCGCAAGCTGCGGGATATCCTTCTGATTCACAGCTTTTCAAAGCGTTCGATATTTGTGACAAATACCGTTGCACCGCCGACCGGAACCTCCAGCGGCATCGCAGGCACCGTCCCGTTGACAGGCGTGCCGTAGGTCGGCGTGGAAGGCACGAACTGCTTCCGGTGATGGCATTTCTGCTGCACGATGCCGATGACCGTATCAACCTCGTGTTCTTCCACACAAATCAGAAATGTGGTATTGCCGGAGCTCAGGAAGCTGCCGGTGGAGGCGAGCTTCGTCGCGCGGAAACCGTTTTTCGCAAGAGACTTGGATACCGCAGCACTGTCGTCTCCGTTCACAACCGCAAAGATAAGTTTCATAGATGTATTTCCCTCACATTTTTCTTGAAACTAGACGGGGGATATTTTGCATATCATACCCCATTCTTTAGTATACCACAAATTCTTCATTTCCGCAAGTATAAAATGCATATTCAAGAAATTTTTAGCAAAAAAACAAGATGCGGCACAGTCTGCCTGTGCCGCATCCGGTCAATTATCCGGGATCATTTCTCATCCGGGAAGATCTGGCTCCATTCCTGCGGGAGATGTGCCAGCTTCAGCGTGTGGTATTTCAGAATCGCAAGCGCGTCTCTGGAATCCAGCTTGCCGTTCAGGTCTGCATCTGCAGCCTTCTCTCCCGTATGGATATACGGGGTGTGGAAGGTCTCCGACAGCGCCTCATTCGTCTTTTTCAGCTTTGTGCGGTTGTACGCCACTTCATATTCCAGCGCATATTTCGCATCCAGGCTGTCTACAACGCCGTTGCAGTCCACATCGCCGCGCAGCGAATCGGGCTCGATCACAATATTGCAGCTCTCGAACGCGACCGAAAGTTCCGTCATATCGTTCTGGGCATAAGTGTCCGGAATGGTGTTGCCGTCACTCTCGCGGTATTCTCCGTTGCGGAACGAAAGCTCGTAAACACCCGCGGGCGTATTCTGCGGGATATTGATATCAAACTCCGCAAAGGATCCCTCCGGCGTGACAACGCGCATCGGCTCAATATTGTAATCATCATCCGCAGGGCCGTTCCAGACGATGATATTCGGCATATCAAAGACCGGAGAATACTGCGTATATGCGCGGAAAAAGCAATCGTGGAAGAAGTAGGGCTGTGTGAACTGACCGTTCACGATCTCAAGCGGTTCAGCCGATTTCAGAATGGTGCGGATTGCGGTGCAGGGCTGATAGTTGCGAATCCAGAATTGCCCGTGAACTGTCTTGCCCGCCTCCCGCAGATCGCTCTCAAAGAAGTAATTCTGCTCGGCAGTCAGCGCAAAGGTCATGCCCGTGTCCTCCGCAGAAGCGGCACTGCAAAGCAGCGGGATCATCGTGAGGCCCGCAGCGGCAGCAGCAAACATTTTTTTCATAAATATTCCTCCTACTGAATATGATGGAAGGAACGGGAAGGGGGTGGGGGTAAAATGGCAAATCCACAGCGCCGCGCTGAACTGGAATACGGCGATATTCCGTTCGCACGGCTTATCCGGCAGATCCGTGCGGAATTATCAGCACAGACGGGAGCCGGCCGGAATGCTCTGATCAGGCAGGATCAGCTGGATGGATCCGTCGGGTGCCTCGGCAGAGCAGATCATACCGTGGCTTTCGAGTCCCATCATCTTTCTGGGCTTGAGGTTCACGACGACGAGAACCTTCTTGCCGACTAACTCCTCCGGCTGATAGTATTTTGCGATGCCGGAGAGCACCTGCCGCTCGTCGATTCCGTCAAAGAGGCGGAAGCAGAGCAGCTTATCCGATTTTTTCACCTTTTCGCAGGCACGCACCTCTGCGACACGGATATCTGACTTCGTGAATGTGTCGAATTCGATCTCCGGCTCAAAGGGGGCTGCTGCCGGCGTTTCCGGCTGTGCAGCATGTGCTGCTTCCATCTCTGCGATGAATTTTTCCGCGTCAATGCGCTCAAACAGCGGCTTTGCTTCGCCGACGTTTGCGCCGTGTGCGACAGCGTCAAATTTCGCATAGCGGTCAAGCTCACACTCGATCGCCGAAACCTCTGCTGTTTCCGGCGTATGCGCAAGAACCTTCGCGGAAGTCTCCGGCATGAACGGCTTGAGCAGTCCGCCGATCACGCGGATACCGCAGAGCAGGTTATAGAGCACCTTTGCAAGGCGCGGCTTGTCTTCTTCCTTCTTCGCAAGCGTCCACGGAGCCGTTTCGTCGATATACTTGTTGCAGCGGGATGCAAGCGCGATCACGGTCTCGACCGCATCGCTGACATGGAAGGTATCCAGCAGATCGGTCAGCTTTTTGCGTGTTTCATCCGCAAATGCAATCAGCTCGCCGTCGAATTCTGCATCCGGTGCGGATGCGATCATATCGGCAGACGGGATCTCACCGCCGAAATATTTGTTGACCATCGCGACAGTGCGATTGACCAGATTGCCGAGCGTATTTGCCAGGTCGGAATTGTAACGCTCGATCATGTTTTCGTAGGAAATGGAGCCATCCTGTGCGAACGGCATCTCGGAGAGCAGGTAGTAACGGACAGCATCCACACCGAATTTATCGACCAATTCGTCAGCATAGATCACGTTTCCGCGGGATTTGCTCATCTTTTCAAGCACCTTGGACTTCGGATCGCCGAACAGCATCCACGGATGACCGAACACCTGCTTCGGGATCGGTTCGCCAAGAGCATGGAGCATAATCGTCCAGTAGATCGTGTGGAAACGCACAATATCCTTACCGATGATATGCACATTTGCCGGCCAGTATTTCTTGTAGAGTTCACCGTGATTGCCGTCAGCTTCATAGCCGAGCGCAGTGATATAGTTCGAGAGCGCATCAATCCAGATGTAGATAACGTGCTTGTCATCGAACGGAACCGGGATGCCCCACTTCACAGTCGTACGCGAAACACAGAGATCCTGCAGTCCCTTTTTGATGAAGTTGTTGAGCATCTCCTTTTTGCGTGCTTCGGGATAGATCAGATCCGGATGTGTCTCGATATAATCCTCCAGCCAGCCCTGATATTTGCTCAGTTTCAGGAAGTATGCTTCCTCGCGAGCGTCGCGAACATCTCTGCCGCAGTCAGGACATTTGCCGTTCACGAGCTGTGATTCCGTCCAGAAGCTCTCGCAGGGCGTGCAGTACTTGCCGACGTACTCACCCTTGTAGATATCGCCCTGATCGTACAGTTTCTGGAAGATATCCTGCACACGACGCATATGCTCCGGCGAGGTAGTGCGGATGAACTGGTTATAGGAAACATTGAGCAGATCGCAGATGCCGCGGATCTCGCCTGCGATTTTGTCGACATGCTCCTGCGGCGTGATGCCGGATTCCTTTGCAATTTCTTCAATCTTCTGACCATGCTCATCGGTGCCGGTCAGGAAATATACATCATAACCCTGCATTCTGCGGAACCGTGCAAGCGCATCGGTCATAACAATTTCATAGGAATTGCCGACATGCGGCTTGCGCGATGTATAGGCAATGGCTGTTGTCAGATAATATGGTTCATGCATGATGAAGACTCCTTTCGTATATCGTATTATTTATTATAGCATATTTTCCGCCGGATTGCAAGGGATTTTCTTAGAATCCATTTGGAACATATAGCAAAAAGAAGCCGGATCCCAAAGGATCCGGCTCCTGTTGTGTAAGAAATTACTCGTTGATTGCGGTGACAACGCCGGAACCAACAGTCTTGCCGCCTTCACGGATAGCGAAACGGAGACCGTTCTCGATAGCGATCGGAGTGATCAGCTCGACAGAGATCTCGATGTTGTCGCCAGGGTTGCACATCTGAACGCCGTCCGGCAGAGTGATGATACCGGTAACGTCAGTTGTACGGAAGTAGAACTGCGGACGATAGTTGGTGAAGAACGGCTTATGACGGCCGCCCTCTTCCTTCTTCAGAACGTAGACCTGACCCTTGAACTTGGTGTGCGGGTGGATGGAGCCCGGCTTGCAGAGAACCTGTCCGCGCTCGATGTCCTTACGTGCGATACCACGGAGCAGAGCACCGATGTTGTCGCCAGCCTCTGCGAAGTCCAGAGTCTTGCGGAACATCTCCAGACCGGTAACGACGGTGGAGCTCTTCTCGTCCTTCAGACCGACGATCTCGACAGTCTCGCCGACCTTGACCTGGCCACGCTCAACACGGCCAGTTGCAACAGTACCCCGACCGGAAATGGTCATGGTGTCTTCAACAGGCATCAGGAACGGCTGGTCAGCCTTACGGTCCGGAGTCGGGATATAGGAGTCAACTGCGTCCATGAGCTCGAGGATCGGTGCGTAGAC
>JAFZPL010000183.1 GCA_017550355.1 Oscillospiraceae bacterium
GCCGTAACGCTGATTGAAGCGCTGTGCGATGTTGCGTGCAAGCTCAAGATGCTGCTTCTGGTCTGCGCCGATCGGAACGAGATCCGCGTTATAAGCGAGGATATCCGCCGCCATCAGCACAGGATAGGTGAACAGTCCCGCGTTGATATTGTCTGCGTGGCGTGCGCTCTTGTCCTTGAACTGCGTCATGCGGTTCAGCTCGCCGAACATGGTCGAGCAGGAAAGCACCCACGAAAGCTCTGCGTGATGCGGATTCTGGCTCTGCACAAAGGCAATGCTGCGTTCAGGATCAATCCCGCACGCAAGCATCAGCGCATATGCACGCATGGTGTTCTGGCGCAGATCCTTCGGCTCCTGCAGAACAGTGATCGCGTGAAGATCCGCGACACAGTACACACAGTCATAGTCCTCCTGAAGCTTGCCCCAGTTGCGGACCGCACCGATATAGTTGCCGAGCGTGAAAACGCCCGTCGGCTGGATAGCGCTCAGAATGCGCTTCTTTTTGGTAACAGTTGTTTCCTCTGCCATGATATGCTCCTTATTTCAGTGCAGCCTTCGGATCAATGCCGTTCGCCTGATCCTTCATCTGTGCACCGCGGAGCTCGCCCATGACACGGTGATACAGCATCTTGAACACGCGCTCCTGCGGTGTGCCGGTGTTGGTCTGGGAATCCAGATCGAGGCGGTAGATGCCGTGCGTGGTCAGGATATACGCAAAGTGCCGGTTGTTGATCGGGAGCTCGAGCGTTCTGGTGGGCTCAAGACCTTCGATCATGCTTGCAGCATTGGCAACGAAGACGCGTGCTGCCTGCACGACGCCCGGATACCGCTGTGCAGCACCGGAATAATCATTGCCGTTGCTGAAGTAGAGGTTCGCAGCACCGTTGACGTAGCATGCCAGCGTGGTAAGCACAGTGCCGCCCATCGGCATATCGACGATCACGCCGTAAACGTCGGTGTTTTCCATAAACTGCTTAAAGTTTGAGGGAGACAGGTGCAGTGCCTGATTTCTGGTGACCAGATAAGGCTTGCTGACCGGTACTCTTCTCACAAAATTCGGTGTTTGATTTGCCATAAGTCCTTAATTCCTTTCTTTATGCGCAGTTCTGCGCAGAAATGCATCATTATTATAACACATAATTTCAGATTTTGCAACATATAAATGCAATAAATACTGAAAAAAATGCACAGATTCCGCATCTTTTGCATCATGAATCTTTGCACTGTTTTATTGATATTTTATGCATTATATACAAGGAGGCACATTCATGGCGCATTCTTCACGGGTTCTGCGCGGTACAATCTGGCTGCTTGCAGCAGGCATTCTCGCCAAAATTCTGGGCGCAGTATTCCGCATCCCACTCACATCCATGCTCGGCGGCACTGGCATGGGCTACTATTCCAGCGCATACGGATTGTTCCTGCCCGTGTTCGCGCTGTCTGTAACGGGAATCAATACTGCCGTTGCTGCACTGACGGCACAGTATCTCGCGAAAGGTGAATCCGCATCGGCGCATCGGCTCTATGTACTCGCGCTCCGCAGCTTTGCAATGATTGGCACGGCAGCCTCCGCCGGATTATTTCTCCTTGCCAAACCTCTCTGCACCCATCTGCTGCGAAATCCACATGCCGCACTGTCTGTGCAGTGTTTTGCGCCAGCAGTCCTGATCTGTTGTTTATCGGCAGTTCTGCGCGGACGATTTGAGGGACATCAGCGCATGGAACCGACTGCCGTTTCTCAGATAGCAGAAGGCTTTGCGCGTGTCGGCTTCGGGTTATCCCTCTGCGCCTTCGCAATGCACCATACCGCCGGGATTCTCCCCTTTCTTCCGCCTGATATCGGATCTGATGCGCTTGCGGCGGCAGCGGCGATCCTCGGCGTCACACTCTCCGCGCTGACCGGACTGGTGACCGCGTGCTTCTTCCGTATACCGAAATCGACAGATTCCGCTCCCTGCAGCACCGACCGGCAGATCCTGCGTGCCTTCTTTCGTCTGCTGATCCCGGTCACAATTGCGTCTCTTGTCACCAACCTCACCGGTTTACTCGATCTCGCTGCCGGATTGCCCGTACTGGCTGCCGCTCTGCACTCAGAGGAACAGGCAAATTTCTGCTTCGGTGCATACTCCGGTCTCGCTGTGACCATGTTCAATCTTGTGCCGTCCGTAACCAACACGCTCGGCAAGGGTGTTCTGCCGGCATTTGCAGAAAGCTGCACGAAAAAAGACCGTGCAGCAGCCGCACGACACGCAGAAGATGTCCTCTGGCGCACAGCCTTTCTGGCATGTCCCGCCGGACTGGGGCTGGCTGTGCTCGCGAAGCCCATTCTCGAACTGCTCTTTTCCTCTCGCCCGCAGGAGATCATGCTTGCCGCGCCCGCGTTGCAGATTCTCGGCATCGCGGTGATCTTCACGTCGCTCAGCTTTCCGTTGTTCAGCATGATGCAGGGCGCGGGCTTCGGCAGCGAACCGGTCAAGGTCATGCTGATCGGCGCAGCAGTCAAATTCCCCTGCAATCTGTTCCTGATTCCGCGCATCGGTCTGTCCGGTGCTGCATGGGCAACGCTGCTTTGCTATTTCGTCATTCTGCTGGCGGGCGTCCGGCGCTTCCGGAAATGTACCGGACTCCCCTGCCCGATTCTCCGTTCTGCCGCAAAACCGCTCTTTGCGGGGGTGCTCTGCGCAGCGATGGCTTGTCTGCTCATTTCGCATACTGCGCTGCCTTTTGCGGTCATGGGCAGCGGCGCGGTCTATCTGCTCGCGATGTTTCTCCTGCATTAATCAAAAATTCCCCGAGACAGCGCCCGGGGAGAGATTTATGAATTATTCTATATCTTCCTCAAATTGCTCCATATAGAGCTCCAGCAGAAGCAGAATGATAAATGCATTTTCCCAGATAAAGAATGTGCTGAACAACAACGGGATTCCGGAGAAATAACATGCAATGAATCCGGCGGCAAACAGCAGCGAGAGCAGTGCGGTGATCTTGTGCTTTCTCGTTTTTGACAAAATCAGGGAAAGAATAAATGAGACTGTCGTTGCAAGCATCAGACCAATCGCAAAATCGTTGTGCAGATCCACAGTCAGAGCCGTCGGATGCGCACTGAACGTATTAAACGGGAAGAAAGCAGTTCCGAATATGCAGATGAAAATGATACCGTAGAGGATCTTTTTGATAAACCGGATTTTCGTTTTCAAAACATAGACCGCCAATAACGCTATCATAATGACCGCAAATACAAAATACATAACCGAAGTCCAGCGCTGCAGTCCCACATAAGCGGAAAAAGAGATCCCGAAATCATACAGATGCACCCCTGAAACCCATGCATATGCAACGACAATTACGTTCAGCAGTAAAAAGAGTATCCCTGCGATCAAAGGGAATCTGCGGCTTTTGTTCATTTTCTGTTTCTCCCCCTTTCTAGCATCACGACATAGAAACGCCATAGTATCTCTGACATCGCCTTCAGAAATACTATGGCTTTCATTTCAGTATTGTCAGCGCACCATGTACGCCCGTTCAGACCGGATTATTCCTTCACAAGACCTGCCAGCGTTCTCAGCAGGAGCGTGAGGTCGTCCGCGTCGATCAGACCGGAACCGTCCACATCAGCGCGGTCGGTTTCGCCGTTGGTGAGCACAAGGGTAGCATCCTCCGCCGTGATACGTGCCAGCAAGACTGCGTCGGAAATCGTGACATTCTGATCGCCGTTGACGTCGCCCTTCTTAAAAGTCACCGCCGCTGCCGCAAGATCCGGCTTCACGTTGTCGAACGAGGAGATCGTTTCTGCAACGGTAAAACTATCTGCGTCGCCGATCTTCGCATCTTTCTCGCCGATGCTCAGATAATACTTCTCCCCGCTCTTGATTTCAGCATCAGACAGCAGCAGATAGCTGAATTTTTTGTCCGGATTGAAATTGAGAATCCCTGTCTGAGAAGAGGCATACCCTGTTGCGGTTCCGCCTTCCGGTGTCGTCATAACTGCGGATGAAGCTGATCTCTGCTCAAGCGAAATCACGTTATCCTTCGGCACTTCCTCCGTCAGGTGGAACATCACAACAGTCTGTGTCGCCTCGACATTTGCAGGGTTATTATCGGTCGCTGTTGCACAGACAGAACCGCCGGAAATCGAGATCTTGCCGTTCTGGCAGGTCAGACCGCGGTCGCCGTTTGCCTTGAGCTTACCGCCCGCGATCTGGAGAGAGGTCTCCGCCTGGACAGCATCGTTGCCAGCCTTGATTTCCGCTTCACCGTCAGAGAAAATCACATCGCCCTTGGTGGATTTCAGACCGTCACCCTCTGCGTTGATATCGGTCTTGCCGCCTTTGACCGTGACAGACTTCTTTGCACGGATTGCATCGCCGCGCTTCTCAGCCGTTGCGGAGGTATCGGCAGGAGTACCCTCCACCTTGAACTTGAGGGTGCCCCCGGTGATTTTGATATCGTTATTGCAGAACATACCGTAGTTATAAGCAGCATCCACGCGCAGGGAGCCTTCGCCCTTGATGGTGATATCGTCCTTTGCATAGATCACAGCCGATGTACCGGTCGCGGTCTCATCATAGAACGCACCGTCCGCGAGGAAGTTCTCGGTGTTCTCCACGAGATTGATCGAGGTATTCTCTGCATTGATGACATAAACCGGTGCTGCCGTCTTGCCGGTGAGCTTCATGCCCTTGAAGTAGAGCTTGACCGTTTCGGCGTCTGCCTTCTCATCGGGAATGTTGACGACGATCTGTCCGTCATCGAGCGTGCCGGAAAACTCATAGGAACCGGAATGCGTGATGGTGACCTTGCTGCCCTCGACAGTCACGCCTTCTCCGCTGCCGGTGATCTTCGTGCCGTCGAACACGATCTGCGTTTTCACCTCTTCGGCTGCAGGCGTATCTTCTGCGGAAACCGCCGTAAGCGGCATTGCGGAAAGCGCGAGCACGGAGCTCATAACCATTGCGGAAATTCTTTTCAGACTTTTCATAAGAATCATATCCTTTCGTATAAGATTTATCCCCCTATACTCCTAGTTTACCACAAATCCGCTGAAATGTCAACAGGTATTTTCGCATATGATTATAATGCGCAAGTTATAAGCTGCACCGCACAAGGCATGATTACCCTATGCGGTGCTTCTGATGATCAGCTTTTCGCAGATGTCTGCTCTGTGACGGTGCCGTCCTCGGCAAAGTCTGCATTGATCGAATAACTGCGCATATTCCGGAGAATCCGGCTCCCCTCCTCTTCGCCGCCGACATAGGTCGTCTTGCAGTTGCGCTGTGTCGCGGGATAGAAAACGAGTCCGAGCGAATCATCAGGATTCAGCGTCACGCCGAGCAGACCGGTGTCAATGTCATACTTGCTGAACCAGTAATTTCCGAGATTATAGATGATCGGCACATGCTTATAGTATTCGATACCCTGCAGGCAGTGCGCATGAGAACCAATGATGAGATCCGCACCCGCGTCGATGTACTGGCGGGCCGTTGTCGTCTGCACCTCTTCCAGCGCATGGCTGTCCTCCGTACCCCAGTGAATATTCGCAATCACGAAATCCGCCTGCTGCTTTGCTTCACGGATCACCTGGATAAACGCCGCCGGATCGTAGCAGCGGAGCACACCCGGCGAATCTGTACCGGCTTCCGGCGTCAGCACGAATTTCTCCGCTCTGGTCGCGGCGACAAAAGCGATCTTTTTGCCCTCCACAATATAATACTGCGGACGGGATGCCTCGGAAATGTCACGCCCCGCACCCATATACTGCACATTCGCACTGCTGAGCGTATCCAGTGTATCAAGAAACGCATCCTGCCCGAAATCGAAGCAGTGATTGTTCGTAACATCCACGATATCCACGCCGAGCTCATGATAGACCGACACATTCGCCGGTGCAGCACGAAACGTATACATCTTGTTGGGCATGGGCGAACCGCGGTCGGAGAAGCAGAATTCGTTGTTGAGCGAGCTGATGTCCGCCTTCTGCATTTTCTCGATCAGAAAGGGAGAAATGCAGTCGGAAATGCCGTGCTCGGTGGTCTTGAGATACTGCATCGTGTGCCAGTTGTCAGCAAAACTGATATCGCCGCCAAAGGTGAAGCTGATGCCATCCTGCCCGTCGCCGTCGAGCACATGGATATTCGCCGCTGTGTCCGCAATATTGGAATAGAGATCATTCGCCGCTTTGGCAGTCATGCCGATCAGGGAATACCAGTCGGCATCCGTGATGCCGCCGCTGCGGAGCTTGTCTGCAATGCGGTCGAGCACATCAGGATCGCCGGTCTTCTGCACGCACCAGCTGAAAAAGTCTGCCGTCATCGGCAGGATCGTCTGCACGCCTGCCGCCTGTGTGCTCAGAACCTCCGCAGTCACATGTGCCGGCTCCGCCGCAAGAGACGATGTAAATTTCCGGTTGATATCAGATTCGCTCAGCGCAATATCCTCAAATCCGCCGCAGCCGCACAGCAGCGTCAAGCAGAATGCCGCAAGTCCCGCCCAAATCTGTTTCTGTTTCATCTTTGTATGCTCCTTTTCTTTCGATGTCTCTCCGTATATGGTTAAACACGCCCGACTCACGGCCGGATCCCTTGCAGGAGCCCGGCGCAAATCGGGCATGTATTGATTCATGAGAAAATGCTGTTTACTGTATTGTTATTTGTTTTTTCGGTAAATGAACATAAGCCCCTTCAGAAGAAGCTGCTCATCCAGAATGATCTTATGCCGGCAGTACGGAATGATCTTCGGCGCATTTCCGCCGGTCGCAACGACCGTGCAGCTCGTGCCGAGTTCCTCCCATATGCGGTCTATGATGCCGTCGATGCCGGATGCTGTGTGGTAAATGATCCCGCTTTTCATGCAGTCAACGGTGTTCTTCGCAATGATCTTCTTCGGCGGTTCCAGACTGATGACCGGCAGCTGCGAAGCACGGCTCGAAAGCGAATCCAGTGCAACGCGCACGCCCGGCACGATCAGTCCGCCGAGAAATGTATGATTTGCGTCCACAACAGAGATTGTCGTTGCCGTTCCCATATCTACGGTCATCACAGGACACGGATAGAGATTCGATGCCGCCACCGCATCTGCAACGCGGTCGCTGCCCAGCGCGGCTGGATCATCGAGCTGTATTTTCAGTCCGGTCTTGACGCCTGCTCCGACGATCAGCGGATCGACATGCACAATGCGGCGTACCGCCTCGCGCACTGTTCCGGTCAGCGGCGGCACGACAGAGGACAAAATTGCGCCCTCAAACTGTGTATCCGCCATGCCATTGAGTTCGAGCACGGTTTTGATGAGCACGGTATATTCCAGAACCGTTGCGGAGTGTTCCGTCGACATGCGCTCCGTGAAGAGGATTTTCTCTCCCTCAAAGCAGCCGACCACGATATTGGTATTGCCGATATCGACAGCTAAAACCATAATACTTATCCTTTTGCAGCAGCAGGCGCAGATGTCTGCTGTGATGTCTGGCTCTGCTTTTTCAGAGGCAGAATCCGCGACTGATACAGTGCCGTTCCGGCTGCACCGGCCACGATCGTTGTGACGATCATTTCAACGATGGCATTGAGTCCGATCGAGGAAACAATATAGGCAAGAGCGGTCTTACCAGCCATCAGCTTGCCCATGTATTCCGTGTTGCTGAACAGCAGCACCAAAGCGCTCATGAAGAACACGGTGTTCAGAAACGCTGCGAAGAAACCGGTCACAAAGCTGGAAGTGTTTCCGCCGATTTTGTTTTGCAGAACGCTGTGCAGCAGACCGATCAGCAGACCGTCCAACATACGCGGAACGAGACGCTGAACGAGGCAGAAGAACGGACTGATGTCATACAGAGCAGCACCCATTGCGCTCGCAACACCAATGCCGATTGCCTGTCCGAAGCTCAGCAGACCGAAAATGGTTCCCATGGCGAGTCCGCCTACAGGACCGAGTGCGATCGCGCCGATCGCGACGGGGATGGTGTTCAGTGTGATCGAAAGCGGCCCGACCGGAATCGTTCCGATGGGCGTCAGGGAAAAGATGAGCAGCAGCGCCGTCAGCATTCCGAGGATCACGATGGTCTTGGTTTTTGTGGATCTCATAAGAAATTCCTCCTTGTGTTATCATTCCCCTTGCGGGGATACAATACAGCATACACATTATAGCGCAGTTTTGCACGAAAGTAAACCGTTTTTCAAAAATTTGTAGACTTACCGAAAACCACTTCCATTTTCGCGCAAAAAATGGTATAATATAGTGGTCAATCGCAGAAAGTGACGGCTTTCGGATGCTTTCTGCATGTTTTTTCTGCTGATTACTTGAAGAATCCGGAGGTTTTATTATGTTAAAAGGAAAGACTGTTCTGATCGGTGTGACCGGCTCCATCGCCGCATACAAGATCCCCAATCTCGTGCGGATGCTCACCAAGCAGCACTGCACCGTCCATGTGCTCATGACGCAGAACGCAACGCAATTCATCAACCCGATCTCGTTTGAAACGCTCACCGGCACAAAATGCCTGATCGACACCTTCGACCGCAATTTCCAGTACAGCGTGGAGCATGTCGCGCTGGCCAAGCAGGCGGATATCGTGATGGTCGCGCCGGCATCTGCAAACGTGATCGGCAAGATCGCCGGCGGCATCGCGGACGATATGCTCACAACCACGGTCATGGCATGCCCCTGCAAAAAGCTGATCGCGCCCGCTATGAATCATTATATGTATCATAACCCAATCGTGCAGGACAATCTCAGAAAGCTCGCGGGTTACGGCTATGCGATCATCACACCCGACACCGGCCGCCTCGCAAACGGCGATACCGGCGACGGCAGAATGCCCGAGGAACGTGCGCTCTATGAACATATCCTGCGGGAGATTGCCTGCGAAAAGGATCTTGCCGGAAAGCGTGTGCTTGTCACAGCCGGCGCCACGCGTGAACCGCTCGATCCCGTGCGCTTCATCTCGAACCACTCCTCCGGCAAAATGGGGACCGCGATTGCCAAAGCCGCCATGCTGCGCGGTGCGGAAGTCACGCTCGTTGCAGCGCACATGGATGTCGAGCCGCCGCTGTTTGTAGAGACCGTCCCCGTCGTGACCGCAGAGGATATGTTTCAGGCAGTCACATCCCGTGCCGCCGATACGGATATCATCATCAAGGCGGCTGCCGTGGCGGACTATACGCCTGTGACAGTGGCGGACAACAAGATCAAGAAGTCCGACGGCACCCTCGTAATTGAAATGCAGCGAACGAAAGATATATTAAAGTATCTCGGCGAACATAAGCGCGAAGGGCAGTTCATCTGCGGTTTCTCGATGGAGACCGAAAATATGCTTGAAAACTCCAGAAAGAAACTGAAATCCAAGAACTGCGATATGATCTGTGCGAACAGTCTCCGGACAGCGGGCGCGGGATTCGGCACGGATACCAATATCATCACGATGATCACTGCCGAACACGAAACAGAGCTTGCGATCATGTCCAAAGAGGATGCCGCGCACCGCATCTTTGACGAAATCCTGCGCGAGACCGGAAAGAACTGATCATGGACGCAAAAGAGTACCTCAGCATTCTTCACACCGCCGAACGTCTGAAGGATACCCTGCGGCACTGCACCACGTCGCAAAGGCGCACGGAAAGTGTTGCGGAGCACAGCTGGCGGATTTCCCTCATGGCACTCCTGCTCCGTCATGAATTTCCCGATCTGGATATCAATAAGGTCATGCAGATGTGCGTCATTCACGATCTTGGCGAATGCTTTACCGGCGATATTCCTGCCTTTCTGAAAAATGATGCTGACAGAGCAAAAGAAACAAAATTGCTGGACAGCTGGGTATCATCTTTTCCGCCGGAGATTGCATCGGATTTTGCGGCTTTATATGCGGAAATGGAAGCACAGAAAACGCCGGAGTCCAGATTGTTCAAGGCGCTCGACAAGCTTGAAGCACTGATCCAGCACAACGAATCCCCGCTCGATACGTGGTCGGATCATGAACACAGTCTCAATCAGACCTATGCATTTGACGCAGTCTCCTTCTCAGACTGGCTCACTGCGCTCCGTTATGCCATCCTTGATGAAACACTTGAAAAACTTGAAGAATCATGACAAGTGTCACTGTTTTGCGGATGAGAGAACAATTTTCAAAAAACACTTGACAAAATCTGCATCCTGTGCTATAATGAGCACAGACCGTGCTAGCACAGTGTGTGCTAGCACAACATGTGCCAGCACAGATTGTGCTGCACAACATATGCCGGCACGTCCTCTGCTGACGATCATTCCGGCAGAAGGAGGGCAGCAAGACGTGAGCGAGCATATTAAGGACGCAATCTCAGAACAGATCATCAGCGCCGCCGGAGAGATCGCCGCGGAGGAAGGCGCACACAAAGTGACCGTGTGCAAGATCCTTGGCCGTCTCGGCGTGACAAACCGCGTGTTCTACAACCGTTTTTCCAATGCAGACGAAGTTCTGCAGATCGTCTATGCGCGTTCCGTGGAAAAAACGCGAGAATGCGTTCATCCCAATTATACCGACAGGGAAAGCTTCATCGCGTTCTGCCTGGACACTGCCGTGGAAGTGCTGCTTCAGACCTATGAATTCAAGATACATTTCAGCGGATATATGTTTGAACATGATTCTCTCACGGAAGAAAACCGTCTCTGGTGGGCGCGAGGCATCAAAACGCACTATCAGTATGCGCTCGATCACGGCTATGCCAAAGAGGTCGATCCGGACATGCTCTGCTATGCCATCTGGTGCTTCTGCCGCGGCTATTATGCCGATGCCGTTTCACGCCAGCTGCCAAAGGAGGAAGCCGTCCGCTGCTTCCGGTTCGGTTTCCGATGTCTCATCGACGGCTTATTGGCCTGATCCCGTTATAACTACGATATTTAGGAGATGCATCAAATGAGTATTCAGATCCTCGGCACCGGTGCATATGTGCCGGAACATGTTGTCACAAACGATGACCTTTCCAGAATGGTTGAAACCTCCGACGAATGGATCACCCAGCGCGTCGGTGTGAAGGAACGCAGGATCTCCGTCAATGAATCCGCATCGGACATGGCGGAAAAAGCGGCGTTCCGGGCTCTGGAAGCGGCGGGCGTATCTCCGGAATCGCTCGATCTCATCATTGCGGCAACTGTCTCGGCAGATACCATATGCCCCTCGCTCGCTGCGACCGTGCAGCAGAGGATCGGCGCACACTGCCCTGCATTCGATCTCAATTCCGCATGCAGCGGCTTCATGTTTGCGCTTGACACCGCAGCGGCATTCATCGCACGCGGCGGCTATCAGAAGGTGCTCGTGATCGGTGCGGAGCGCATCAGCCGCATCCTCGACTGGACAGACCGTTCCACCTGCGTCATTTTCGGCGACGGTGCGGGCGCAGTCGTCATTGAGCCGGGCAGCCAGTATCTCGCATCCAAGCTCTTCACGCAGGGAACGAGCTCCGCGCTCTCCATCCCCGCCGGCAAGGGCAATTCTCCCTTCTACGAAAAGGAAGTCGGCGATTACCGCGTCGTCATGAACGGACAGGAAACCTTCAAATTCGCTGTCCGGCGTCTCGCCGACGATATCAAGGAAATGTGTGACCGGATCGGAATCACGACAGAGGAGCTCACATGGGTGGTGCCGCATCAGGCAAATATCCGCATCATTGACCTCTGCGCAAGACGGCTCGGTCTGCCGCTCGAGAAATTCTATATGAATATCGACCGCTACGGCAACACCTCTTCCGCGTCCGTGCCGATCAGCTTTGACGAGCTGGTGCGGTCGGGCAAACTGAAAAAGGGCGATCTGATCGCCATGTGCGCGTTCGGCGGCGGACTTTCCAGCGGCGCGTGCATCATCAAATGGTAACTATCGCTGAAAACAGCGTTAGAATAAAAACATGGAGGAAACTATTATGAACAGCGAAAAGATTATCAAGGTTCTGGCAGATCATCTGGAGATGGAAGCTTCCGAGATCACCGAGGAGACCACCTTTGAAGATCTGGGCGTGGATTCTCTGGAAGCTGCAGAGATCATGATGGAGCTCGAAGATGAGCTTGGCATCGAGATCGACGCACAGCAGGCCGGCAAGTCTGTCAAAGAGCTGATCGCTTACGTTGACAGCAAGACTGAGGGCTGATATGTCGGCGGCAGCAACACTCTGTGCGCTGCTGGGAACGAAATATCCGCTGATGCAGGGCGGCATGGCACATATCTCTGATGCCGTCCTTGCTGCTGCGGTCTCCAATGCCGGCGGTCTCGGAATCCTTTCCGCCGCACACGGCAATCCCGATAAGCTCGCAGAGGATATCGAAAAGATCAGAACGCTGACGGATAAACCCTTCGGCGTGAATATAATGCTCCGCAGCAACAATGTCGCCGCACTCGCAGCGGTCATTGCAGAAAAGCATGTTCCTGTTGTCACAACGGGCGCAGGCTCTCCCGCGGAGTTTGTTGAGATGTGGAAAAAAGCCGGCGTCAAGGTCATCCCCGTGATCTCCACCGCTTCGATGGCACAGATCATGGAGAAGGCAGGCGCGGATGCCGTTGTCGCTGAGGGTACAGAATCCGGCGGACATGTCGGCGAAATGACGACAATGGCACTCGTCCCGCAGGTCTGCGATGCGGTGAAGATCCCTGTGATCGCAGCAGGCGGCATCGCGGACGGCAGAGGCTTCGCAGCGGCAATGATGCTCGGCGCATGCGGCGTGCAGATCGGTACAAGATTCCTGCTCGCGACGGAATGCACCGTTCATCCGGACTACAAAGCCCGCATTATCAAGGCGAAGGATTCCTCAACAGTCGTCACCGGCAGACGCCTCGGACATCCTGTCCGCAGCATCAAGTCGCCGTTCTCGCGCAATTACGCAAAAGCAGAATACACTGATATTTCCGACGACGATCTCGAAGCAATGGCAGTCGGCACGCTCCGCGCAGCAGTTGTGGACGGCGATGCACAGAAGGGCTGCTTCCTTGCAGGACAGATCTCCGGCATGCTCACCAAGGAACAGCCGGCAGCTGAAATCGTCACGGAGATCATTTCCGAAGCAGAGGCGCTGCTTCACACAGCACTGCACGAATAATCCAAAACTTGGAGGAGATCATGGGAAAGACCGCTTTTCTATTTGCCGGACAGGGTGCACAGTATTCCGGCATGGGCAAATCGCTCTATGATAGCAATGACGCTGCAAAAGCGCTTTACGATTCCGCAGAGATCCTGCGCCCCGGCACGATGGCACAGTCCTTCTCCGGAACCGCAGAGGAACTGAAGCAGACTGCAAACACGCAGCCCTGCCTATATCTTGTGGATCTGGCATCTGCGCTGGCACTCGAAGCTGCAGGCATTCACGCCGACGCAGCCGCAGGTTTCTCGCTCGGTGAGATCGCTGCACTCGCATTTGCGGATGTCTATTCCGCTGAAGACGGCTTCAAGATCGTCACGGAGCGCGGCAGACTGATGCAGGAAGCAGCAGAATCCGCCGACACTGCAATGTGCGCAGTCGTCAAGCTCGATGCAGAAACGGTTTCCGCAGCCGCGGCAGAATTTGATCAGCTTTACGCAGTCAATTTCAACTGCCCCGGTCAAACCGTTGTTTCCGGTCTTTCCAGCAGTATGCCCGCATTTACGGAAAAGATCAAGGAGCTCAAGGGTAAATGCATCCCGCTCGCCGTCAGTGCGGCTTTCCACTCTCCCTTTATGACCGATGCCTCCGAAAAGTTCGGTGCTGCGCTCGCAGATTACAGCTTCAAAGAAAGCCGGATCCCGGTCTATGCCAACCTCACTGCAAAGCCTTACGGCAAGGACGATATCCGTGAGACAATGCAGAAGCAGATGGCAAATCCGGTTCGCTGGCAGACGACCATCGAAAACATGATCGCAGACGGCTTCACCGATTTCATCGAAGTCGGCGCAGGCAAGACGCTCTCCGGTCTGGTGAAGAAAATCTCCGCAGATGTGCGTATCTTCCATGTTGAAGATGCGGATACGCTGGCGGAAACGATAAAGGCGGTGCAAGAATCATGAGTGAAATCCTGAAGGGAAAAACTGCTGTTGTCACCGGCGGCGCACGCGGCATCGGTGCAGCAATCTGCAAGCATCTCGCTTCTATGGGTGCAGATATTGCGATTTGTGCCAGAAAAGCCGACGAACGCACCGAAGCGCTTGAGAAGGAGATTACCGAAGCCTACGGTGTGACTGCGAAAACCTATGCCTGCGATGTTGCGGACGCAGAGCAGTGCAAAGCTGCCGTCAAACAGATCCTCGCGGATCTCGGCAACATCACCGTACTCGTGAATAATGCGGGCATCACCCGCGACGCGCTCATTCTCTCCATGAAGGAAGAGGATTTCGATGCCGTCATCGACACGAACCTCAAGGGCTGCTACCACATGATCCAGGCATGCTACCGCCCGTTCATGAAGCAGAAGTACGGCAAGATCATCAATCTCTCGTCGGTTTCCGGTCTGCTCGGTACAGCAGGTCAGGCAAACTACGCCGCATCCAAGGCGGGCGTAATCGCGCTCACCAAGGTCACTGCGCGTGAGCTTGCCTCCAGAAACGTCACCTGCAATGCCATCGCACCGGGCTTTATCTCCACGGACATGACCAAGGGACTGGAAGAGCAGTATATCAGCCAGATTCCCATGAAGCGTGCGGGCACACCGGAGGATGTTGCAAAAGTCGCAGGATTTCTGGCATCTCCGGATTCGGATTATCTGACAGGCGAAGTCATCCGCATCGACGGCGGACTGGCGATCGGCTGATCACGCAGCATCAAGCGTTCTGCGCTGCATAGGAGGAACAAATGGAAAACAGAAGAGTTGTTGTAACAGGAATGGGTGCGCTCACACCGCTCGGAAATGATATCGTCAGCTACTGGGACGGTCTGCGCAGCGGCAAAAACGGCATTGACTTCATCACCCGCTTCGATACTTCCGATCTGAAGGCAAAGCTCGCAGGTGAGCTCAAGGATTTTCAGGTGAAGGATCATCTTGACGCAAAGATTATCCGCACCACCGACCGCTATGAGCAGTATGCGCTCATCGCCGCAAATCAGGCTGTCGCGGATTCCGGCCTCACCGGCAATATCGCAGGCGAACGCCTCGGCGTTTACTTCGGTTCGGGCATCGGCGGTCTGGAAACATTCATGGAGGAGCACACCAAGCTGCTTGAACGCGGCACCGGCAGAGTCTCCCCGCACTTCATCACCAAGATGATCTCCAACATGGGCGCTGGACTCATCGCGATCCAGCATCATGCACAGGGACCGTGTCTCGATATCACCACAGCATGTGCAACCGGCACCAATGCGATCGGTGAAGCACTCCGCACCATCCGCCACGACTATGCCGATGCAGTCATTGCAGGCGGCGTGGACGCAGCGATCACCAAGCTCGCAATGGCTGGCTTCGTAAACTGCATGGCACTGACCGATTCCACCGACAAGGACGCTGCATCCATCCCGTTTGACAAGCGCAGGAACGGCTTTGTCATGGGCGAAGGCGCAGGCGCACTCGTTCTCGAGGAATATGAGCACGCAAAGGCACGCGGCGCAAAAATCTACGCAGAGCTCGTCGGCTACGGCAGCACCTGCGACGCATTCCATGTGACCGCACCGGACAGCGAAGCCGCTGCATCCAGCCTCGCGATCGCTCAGGCATTCAAGGAAGCAAATTATCAGGGCGATCCGTCCGAGATCTATATCAATGCACACGGCACCTCCACCCCGCTCAACGACAAGACCGAGACCAAGGCGATCAAGAACGCGTTCGGTGACGATGCCTACAAACTGCACATCAGCTCGACCAAGTCGATGACCGGTCACCTGCTCGGTGCAGCCGGTGCAATTGAAGCAATCGCAGCAGTCATGGCTGTCCGCGAGGATCTCATCCCGCCGACAATCGGCTTCAAGGAAGCAGATCCGGAATGTGATCTGGATTACACCTTCAACACCGCACTCCAGACCAAAGTCTCTCTTGCACTGTCGAGCTCTCTCGGCTTCGGCGGTCACAATGCATGCATCGCATTCAAAAAGATCTGATCTATCATTATTGCAATGATCCTACAACCACAACCAAAGGGGGATATCCATGAACCGCACTGAACTGGAATCCATCATGCCGCACCGCGATACCATGATGCTGCTCGACGAGTCCACACTGGTCGACAATATCGGCTACGGCAAGCTCAAAATTCGCGGCGACGAATGGTTTCTGAAAGGCCATTTTCCCGGCAATCCTGTCGTTCCGGGCGTGATCCTCTGTGAGATCATGGCGCAGTCTGCGATCGTCTGTCTGCCGCGCATTTACGGCGACAAACCGCCGATGACGCTGTTCACAGGACTGGACAAGGTACGCTTCAAAAATCCTGTTCACCCCGGCGATACATTGGAGACAAAATGTGAAATCACCCGAGTCAAGCTGCCGTTTTATTTCGCAAAGGGCGAGGGCTATGTCAACGGCAAGCTCTGCGTCAAAGCGGAATTTTCGTTTGCCGTTCAGCCGCAAAAGGAGGCCTAAGATGGCGAGCATCAAGGAATTCATCTCTTCCATAACCAAGGGCAATACCGAACAGCCGCCCAGAGTCTGCAAGCACTGCAATACGGAGATCCCCTACACCGAGTATCTTGCAAATCAGGGTGTCTGTCCCTCCTGCGGAACCTATTTCCGTCTGCGGGCTGTCGAACGTCTCGATATCACCGTAGATAAGGGCAGCTTCCAGGAGATCGACAAGAAGCTGCGCTCCAAGGATCCGATCGGGTTTCCGGATTATGCCGAAAAGCTCGAAAAGGCTGAGAAGCTGAGCGGTCTGACAGAGGGCGTTGTCTGCGGCACCGCGAAGATCAGCGGATTTGACTGCGCGGTTTTCGTCATGGATTCCGCATTCATGATGGGCAGCATGGGTACTGTGGTCGGCGAAAAGATCACCCGCCTGTTTGAAAAGGCAACAGCGCTCAACCTGCCCGTGATCGGCTTTATCACCTCCGGCGGCGCCAGAATGCAGGAGGGCATTTTCTCCCTCATGCAGATGGCGAAAATTTCCGGTGCCGTCCAGCGTCACAGCGCAGCAGGCAATCTCTATATCCCGGTGCTGACCGATCCGACGACCGGCGGCATCACTGCCAGCTTTGCAATGCAGGGCGATATCATCATCGCAGAACCGAAAGCGCTCATCGGATTTGCCGGTCAGCGTGTAATTGAGCAGACCACCGGTCAGAAGCTGCCCGCAGGATTTCAGCGTGCAGAATTCCAACTCAAGCACGGCTTTGTCGATATGATCGAGGAACGCCCGCGCATGGCATATACGCTCGCAAAGCTCCTTGCGCTGCACGCAGGAAAAAAAACGAAATAAACCGGGAAATCGGTGCAGAATGATGTTCCGTGCATGGCGTAACAGACGCAGAGAGCAGTTTCAGCGGCGGCATCCTGGTGCTGTCAGGCAATATATTGATATCGGGCAGGGCGGTTTTTTCTTTACTGCATACCGCGAATCCAATCTCGCCGCGTTCCTGGAGCTTTGCTCTATTCTCAGCGTGATCGCTGCAGTCGGTCTGACGTTTGTATATCTGAGAGATCACCCGCCGGAAAACAAGTGGATGGTTTTGCTTTGTGTTCCGGCAGTGTTATGCAGCGGCATGCCGTTCAAATGGCTTGCACGGGCTGCAAACAGTGTGATTGTCCGGAACCGCATCCGCAAAGACAACGATTATGCCTACTATTTTGCATGGAAATATCCCGATCAGAAAAATCTCTGCGAAGAACTGAATATGCAGTATGCAGCATACCCCGATGCAGTGCCGGAAACTGTTTTTCTGGAACAGGAAGCACGGCAGAAACAAAAGGATGAACCGCTCAGAAAAATCCTCTGTACTGGCGGAATCGGAATCCTGGCGGCTGTCGCAGTCGGATTTGTGCTGTTTTGTCTCTGGGTAAGGCGCGAAACGGAATGATCCCCAAACGGAAAACTTGGAAAGGCAGGAATCAACATGGGACGCTACGATGCAGTTACTCCCTATGAGCGTGTACAGGCTGCGAGAAACGGCCACCGCCCGATGGGCAGCTTCTATATTGAC
Source organism: Oscillospiraceae bacterium (assembly GCA_017550355.1). Lineage (GTDB taxonomy): Bacteria > Bacillota > Clostridia > Oscillospirales > Ruminococcaceae > Firm-04. The sequence goes on from JAFZPL010000183.1 coordinate 18,031, forward strand.
CACATGATCGACGATTTCGTCGAGCTTCACGGAGACCGCCGCTTCGGTGACGACGCCGCGATCGTTGCAGGCGTCGGCTATCTCAACCGCATGCCCGTCACAGTCATCGCAATGGAGCGCGGCAATACGATCGAGGAACGCATGGAGCGCAATTTCGGCTGTCCGGAACCGGAGGGCTACCGCAAGGCACTGCGTCTCATGAAGCAGGCGGAGAAATTCCAGCGTCCGGTCATCTGCTTTATCGGAAGTTCCGGCGCATACTGCGGCATTGACGCCGAAGAGCGCGGTCAGGGACTTGCGATCGCGGAGAACCTCTATGAAATGATGGGGCTCACCACGCCGATCATTTCTGTTGTTGTCGGCGAAGGCGGCAGCGGCGGCGCATTGGCGCTCGGCGTCTGCGATGTGGCTGTCATGCTGGAAAATGCGGTTTACTCTGTCATTTCGCCGGAGGGCTGTGCATCGATCCTCTGGAAGGATGCTTCCAAAGCGCCCGATGCCGCCGAGCATCTGCGTCTCACCTCCTTTGACCTCAAGGAATTCGATGTGATCGAAAAGATCATTCCGGAAGAGGGCAAGAGCCCGCGCGAGATCTGCTCATCGCTCAAGGCATTTCTCATCGACGAGCTGAATCGTCTCACGCAGCTGCCGAAGGATGAACTGCTCAACAAGCGCTACGAGAAATTCCGCAAGATCGGCGCCTTCAAATAACGGTTGACTCCAGAATAAAACATGATCCCCTGTGTGTTCCGCGCACAGGGGATCTTTGTCTGCATATTTTTGTGAAATGTCGATTTTTTTGCGATTTCCGGAAACAGCCCCGATTTTTGCACTTTCGTTCCGTATTCTATAAAAGGGCAGCGAAATGTGGCTAATTTCCGTTAAATATGTTCATCTGCCGTTTGTGCGTGCATTGCGCATGCGGTGCTGGATGATGAACAGGATATAGCTGCAAACCGCAAGCAGGATCGCAACACCGGCAGCCGTAATCGCAGCATGCGTCAGCCCGTAGAGATACCCTGTGACTGCAGCAAAGATCTGATCCGTCTTGACTGCGAATTTATCAAACCAGCGTGTAACATTGAGCCATACCGCGGGGATCATGATCAGAATTGCAGATACCAGCAGCGAATTGCCGAGCCAGTACCAGACATGCTGCTTCTCCTTGCGGTTGACTGCAAGCAGCAGCAGGAACAGCAGCAGATCCGCTGCCGCACAGCCGATCAGACCGAATCCGACATACGGGACAACCTTTTTCACCTTGTCGATCAGTCCGGCTTCCTGAAGTGTAGCAAAGCGGAACACATCGCATTCCGTCTTGATATTGGTCTGTGCCGCAAGCTGTGCTTCGTCCAGCTTTTTCTGGTATGTTTCGTCCTTTTCAAAATCGTTTTTCTCCGCGTAATCCTCGAAAAATGCGGTCATATCCGCTTTCAGTTCGGAGAAATCCGGCTTGATGCCGAATTCATCCACCGTGCCGTTCATATAACCGAATGCATTGGTGATAGATAAGCGTATCAGCTTGTCACATTCACCGGTACTGATCGAATCCGCATACACGGAAAGCGGGATGCCGGTCACGTTCTCCTGTTCCTGATAATACTTTTCAAGGCTCTGGTGAACGCGCTCCGCCAGATCCTGGGACTGTACCAGCTGCAAACAGGTTCCCGCATTCAGCGCACGGAATTTCATAAGCATGAGCCCGATCGTTCCGAGCATGGAAAGGATCAGCAGGATCGTCAGGATCACGCTGAAAAGATATGTCGATGCTTTCTTCACGTTTGTGCCTCCTTCAGCTCTCCAGCGGCTCGTAGAATTCCTTCTCCTTCAGTGCGCAGCGCACACCGATGCGGGTATCGGAACTGCCGATGACCTGCGGCGCACAGGTATAGAGCGTGAGCACATCATCCTTTGTAACGCCGACATATTTCTTATCGTTCTTGTTGAATTCGATCTTCTCAGTCACTTCGTAGGTAAATTTGCCGTAATCGGTATACATTGTCACAGTGTCGCCGACCGCAAGATTGTGAAGCTCGGCAAAGAATGTATTGACATGCGCATCAATAATGTGGTTGCCGACCGTTCCGAAAATGGCTGACTGCGTTGACTGGCATGCGCCGCGGGAAAGCAGCTCGGAATTCACGCCGTAATACACGCCGACCATCAGATTGATCGACTTTGCTTCCAGCTTTGCATACTGCTCGCCGAAGGTCGGATAATTGATCTTGCCCTCCTGGAGCTTCGGCTTATCCTCTGTTGTGTTCTGGTCATCCGTCTTGATATCGCGGTGCCGGATATTGAGTCCGGACGTCGTGGAGGTGACCTTCAGCGTATCCATGAACGCAAGGTTCAGATACCGCTGCACATCGTGCGCAGGCGCGAGTGAATAACACAGCACCGCAAGGCCGCCGCAGAGCGCGAGCAGCAGGATCGGCGTAAGAAAATAGCCGAGCGCGCCGGAGCGCTTTTGCGCCTCCTGATTTGTATCCTTAGTTTTCGCCATTGAGCACTTCCTCCCTGCGCTTGTTTGCGCGGTATGCTGTCCAGCCGAATCCGCCGATCGAAAGCAGGATCGTTCCCGCAGAGCCAATCACCGGCAGCGTCATATCCCATCCCGTGTCATCCACCTTACTGCCGAAAGACGTGGAATCGATCAGCGTTCCATCGCTGTCGCGCACGGAAAAGTCGATCTGTCCGTCTCCGATTTTGTCAATGGAGACATGCATGCCGAACGTTTCGCCCGCTTCAACAAAGTCCTTGAGGATATCCGCCTGTGCATCCTTGCTGATCTGTTTCAGAAGGCTCTTGCGTTCGGCGGGTGTGAGTCCGGCGAAGTACGCCGCACGCTGATCCTCCGGCAGACTGGAGATGAATGCCTGCTTTTCCTCCAGCGTCATATTGACGAACGCAGCTTCCTGTTCCTTTGTATGGGTGCCGCCGTTCGTCACAGCAGTTGTGACGGGCGCTTCACTTCCGGAAACGGTCGTGACGGTAGTCTGGGAAACGGTCTGCCCGTTTTCATCGGTGACAGCGGCAGCCGGTGCGGTTGTGGCAGCCGGCGCGGCATTTGTCAGCAGCGGAAGCAGCGAGACGAAAGCGGAGGGATCCGCCGTCTTGACGGCTTCCGGACTGACGCCCATAAACGCCGCAAGCTTCCCGTCGATCAAGTCCCTGAAAATGATGATGTTTTCCGCCAGGTCGATGTATTCCCAGTAATCTTCTCCAACGTACATGCCGTTTTCATCGTGCGGACGGGTTTCATACTCGTTCATGAACGTCTTGACGCATTCTTCCGGATAACCGATCTCACGGATGGCATCACACACATCCTCGATGGAACCCTCTGCATGTGCCGGCACGGCACACACCGGAAAGAGCATGACAGCGGAGACAGCCGCCGCCAGCATCTTCACACATCGCTTCATTGCAAATCCCCTCTGTGTTCGCCTGTTATTGTGTAATTCCTCAATGCTGTTCGTCATTGAGCACTTCCTCCCTGCGCTTGTTCGTGCGGTACGCCGTCCAGCCGAATCCGCCGATCGAAAGCAGGATCGTTCCCGCAGAACCGACCACCGGAAGTGTCATATTCCAGCCGGTGTCGTCGACCGTGCTGCCGAAGGACGAGGAATCGACCAGTGTACCGTCACTGTCGCGCACGGAATAATCGATCTGACCTTCACCCACCTTGTCGATGGAAACATGCATGCCGAGCGTTTCGCCCGCATCCACGAAATCCTTGAGAATATCCGCCTGCACGTCCTTGCCGACCTGCTTGAGCAAACTCTTGCGTTCAGCGGGCGTCAGTCCGGCGAGATATGCCGCACGCTGATCCTCCGGCAGACTGGAGATGAACTTTTTCTTCTCCTCCAGCGACATCTTGACGAATGCATTCTCCTGCTCCTGAGAATGACCGCCGCCGTTTGTCACAGCCGTCGTAGTTGTGCCCTCGGTCGTCGCCGCAGAAGACACTGTCGTCTGCGAAACAATCTCCCCGTTCTCATCAGTGACCGGTTTGGTCGTTTCAGCAAGCTTGGTCGTGGTGGTTACTTCTGTGGAGGGCACCGGTTCCAGATAGAGCGACGGATCCGCTGTCTTGACAGCTTCCGGATCAATTCCGAACTCCATTGCGAGACGCTGCGTGATCTTGTCCTGATAGACGATGATCATGTCCGCCCAGTCGGCATACTCCATGTATGTGCCTTCCACAGTCATGCCGTTCTCATCGTGCGGAATCGTCGCAAACTTATTCTTGAACTGCTGAATGTATGCCTCTCCGAATCCGATTTCGCGGATGGCATCGTACACATCCTCAATGGTACCCTCTGCATGAGCATTCATTGCAAATGCCGGGCAGATCACAGCGGCAGAAAGCGTTGCAGCCAGAACTCTTGCTTTGATTTTCATAGCATTTCCTTTCTGTTGTATGCCTGTTCCAAGGTATGGGATGCACCCATACAGCTTACAGTATACCACATTTTCGACAAAAATGCAAGTTATTTGCTTGGCATGCCATTATTTTCAAGAAATCTTCATGTTCTCCCGGTCGTTTTATCACATCTTTTGTCAATATTATGCATTTTGCTGATTTGATTTTGCGCTTCCATGGAACTATTGACAAAAAACAGCCCGTATGCTATACTATATCTCAATGATAGAGAGAGTATGGCTCTGCCCCCTTTGGGAAGGAGAAAGCATTATGAAACGCATCACATCCGCATCCGAACAAAAAGCACCGCGCACCGTCACCGCAACAGCCGTGCTCGCTGCCGTGCTTATTCTGATGTCATTCACGCCGTTCGGATATCTTCAAATCGGCGTGGTCTCCATGAGTCTGCTCATGATTCCGGTCGCAGTCGGCGCCGTCACCTGCGGCATATGCTCCGCGTTCATCCTTTCCGCGCTGTTCGGTCTGACGAGCTTTCTGCAATGCTTCGGACTTGACCGCTTCGGCACACTGCTCTTTTCCGTCAGCCCCGCGCTGACTGTCATCGCATGCATCCTCCCCCGCCTGTTTGCCGGACTCTGTACCGGTCTGACCGGAACACGCACCAAAAAACTCGGACTTTGCAGCTATGCGGTCAGCGGTTTCTGCGGCGCGATGTTCAATTCCGTTTTCACGTTTCTGGCGCTGGTGCTCTGCTTCTGGAATTCGTCAGCATTCCGGACGGCAATCGCAGAAATGGGCATCGAAACTGATTCGCTTTTTTCGTTTTTCACGGCGTTTCTCGGCTTCAACTTCATGTTTGAAGCATTTGCCTGCCTCGCCGCCACATTTCTTGTCGGCTCGCTGATGGAACGCGCAGGTGTGATCTCCGCCGCTGATCCCTTTGAACATAATCTGAAAGGACTTCTGAACAGATGAAAATACTAGCTGTCGATATCGGAAACTCCAGCATCTGCATGGGATGCGTGACCGATCACACCGTTTCATTCGCTGAACGAATGAATGCCGACCGCCGCAAAACAGAGCTGGAATATGCCGTGCTCTGCAAAACGGTGCTCGATCTGCACAACACGCCGGTCTCCTCTCTGGACGGCGCCGTGATCTCCTCCGTTGTACCGCCGCTGACCGATCTGATCGCCGCAGCGATCAAAAAGCTGACCGGTATTGATGCCATGACTGTTTCCCCGGGCATCAAGACAGGCATCGGCAAGATTGCTCCGAATGTCGGTGCAGATCTTGTGGTCGGCGCAGTCGCGGCTGCGGAATGCTACGGCGCCCCCGCGATTATCATTGATCTCGGCACTGCAACGACCATCACTGCCATCGACACAAACCGCAATTTTCTCGGCGGCGTGATCTATCCGGGCATTCAGCTCGCGCTTCAGTCGCTGGAATCCGGCACCGCACAGCTTCCGCATATTGAGCTGAAAGCCCCGCAGAAAACCATTCACACCGACACCGCAAGCTCCATGCGTGCAGGTATCGTTTTCGGAAGCGCCGGTGCAGTGGACGGTCTGCTCGACAGAATGCTCGATGAGATCCGTTCGCCTGCCGTGATCATCGCAACAGGCGGACTGGCTCCGATGATCGTGCCGTATTGCCGCCATGAGATCATTCTTGACGAAAATCTGCTTCTCAAAGGGCTTGATATTCTATATGAAAGAAACCATTCATGATAAATCTGTTAGACAAATCAGCCGCCGTGTCTGAATTTTGGACACGGCGGCTCTTTTTGTCCGTTGAAAAACCGTCCCGGATCCAGTAAAATAAAGCCATAAGCAAAGGACAGCCAAAGACCAAAGGAGATGAGATCTATGCAGGTACGTTCCGTTCTGCCGATCCGCACAGCCAAGCTCGGCAACATCACCGCCGCAATGCTCGGCTGTCTGCTCGGCATCTTCCTCATTGCCGATCCGGACAGAAGCACCGCGGCGATCGGTACGCTCGCCGGCATCTTTCTGATCGTCAGCGGCGCATTCCGGATTGCGGGATACTTCTCAAAAGATCTTTACCGTCTGGCGTTCCAGTTTGATCTGCCGCTCGGGATCCTCCTGCTGCTGCTCGGAACGGTGCTCCTGTTCCGGCCGCAGGATCTGCTCCGTTTTCTCTGCATCGCCCTCGGTCTCTATGTGACCGCAGACGGCATGTTCCGGCTGCAGACGGCGGTGGAGGCGAAACGCTTCGGAATCCCGCGCTGGTGGGCGATCTTCGCCGCCGCGGCCGTGACCGGAATCTTCGGCATTGTCCTGCTCATCAATCCAGCCTCCAGCGTGCGGGTGCTGACGCGGCTGCTCGGCATCACGATCCTCGCGGAAAGCGTAATGAATCTTATCACGCTGCTTCTTACCGTGAAGATCGTACACAACCAGAAGCCTGATATCATCGACACGCAGGGCTACGAAACGAAAGGAGAATCATGATATGAAATTCGGCAACGCAGTCGTGAAATTCCGGGTGCCAATCCTGATCATCACGCTGATTCTGCTGATCCCGTCCGTTTTCGGGATGCTCGGTACACGCATCAACTACGATATGCTGACCTATCTCCCCTCGGACATGGATACCATGCAGGGACAGGCACTTCTGAAAGAAGATTTCGGCAAGGGCGCGTTCACGTTCATCGTCGCGGAGAACATGCCGGAAAAGGACGTCGCAAAGCTCAAAAAGAATATTGAGGGTGTAGAGCATGTGGATTCCGTGCTCTGGTACGATACCGTCGCGGATCTCTCGATCCCGATGGAGCTCCTCCCCGCAAAGATCTACGACAAATTCAACAGTGAAAACTGCACCATGATGGCTGTCTTCTTTGACAGCGGCATGAGCGAGGACGGTACACTGGACGCGATCCGTGAGATCCGTTCGATCACCGGAAAGCAGTGCTTCATCTCCGGCATGTCCGCTATGGTCATCGACCTGAAAGATCTCTGCGAAGAACAGGAACCGATCTATGTTACGCTCGCAGTCATTCTCGCAGCGGCGGCAATGGAGATCTTCCTGGACGGCTGGCTTGTGCCGTTCGTCTTTCTCGCATCCATCGGCGGCATGATCATCCTGAATCTCGGCAGCAATTACTTCTTTGGAGAAATCTCCTTCATCACCAAATGTCTCGCGGCAATCTTACAGCTCGCAGTCACGATGGATTACTCCATCTTCCTCTGGCACAGCTACAACGAACAGCTGAACAAATTCGAAGATAAGCATGACGCAATGGCGAAGGCGATCAGCGAAACGCTCACATCGGTCGTCGGCAGCTCCGTGACGACGGTCGCCGGATTTGTGGCGCTCTGCTTCATGAGCTTCACACTGGGCAAAGACCTCGGCATCGTCATGGCAAAAGGTGTTGTCCTCGGCGTGATCGGCTGCGTGACCGTACTCCCCTCTTTGATCCTTGTATTCGACAAGCCGCTGCAGGCAACCAAGCATAAGGCGTTGCTTCCGGATATGCGCGGATTCGCAAAATTCACCGCAAAAATCTTCCCTGCATTTCTCGCGCTCTTCCTCGCGCTTGTCCCGCCCTCCTATTACGGCTACAAGAAAACGCAGGATGAGGTCTATTACAACCTCGCGGAATCGCTTCCGCAGGATCTCGATTATGCAGTCGCTAACAGAAAGCTCTCGGACACCTTCCATATGGCATCCACGCACATGATCATGGTCGATGCCAAGCTGCCCGCACAGACCAAACGGCAGATGCTCGCAGATATGGAACAGGTCGACGGCATCCAGTACGTACTCGGCATGGAAACGCTGGTCGGCTCAAGGATACCGGAGGAATTTCTGCCGGAAAAAGTCACCGGACTGCTCAAATCGGAAAACTGGGAGCTCATGCTCGCATCCAGCAAATATGAAGTTGCAAGCAATGAAGTCAACGCACAGGTCGAGGAACTGAACACCATCCTCAAAAACTACGATCCGAACGGCATGCTGATCGGTGAAGCGCCGTGCATGAAGGATCTGATCGAAACCACCAACCACGATTTCAAGGTCGTCAATATCATCTCCATCTTCCTGATCTTCCTGATCATCGCCGTAGTGGAAAAGAGCATCTCGCTCCCGTTTATCCTGATCTCCGTCATCGAACTGGCGATCTTCATTAACCTCGGTATTCCGCATTATCTCGGCGAAAGTCTCCCGTTCATCGCTCCGATCTGCATTTCAACGATTCAACTCGGCGCAACGGTCGACTACGCAATTCTGATGACTACGCGCTACAAGGCTGAGCGCATCGGCGGCATCGGCAGACATCACGCTGTCCGCACCGCACTCGCAACTTCTATTCCGTCTATCATCGTCAGCGGCTTCGGACTGTTCGCTGCAACATTCGGCGTTGCAGTCTATTCCGACATCGACATGATCCAGTCGCTCTGCATGCTGCTGGCTCGCGGCGCGATCGTGAGTATGTGCTGTGTCATTCTCATTCTGCCGGCACTGCTTCTGCTCTGTGATCCGCTGATCTGTCGCACAACGATCGGTATGCCGCATACCACGGCGAAGCCGTCTGCACCGAAGGAGGGTATTTTAACATGAAAAAGACAAGAATCAAGATCGCTGCTTTCATCATCTGCGCCGCCATGTGTGCGGGCAGCATCGGGCTGGGTGCAAACGCAGCCGCCACAAAGCAGCGTGCAAAAGAAATCGCTGAGACCGCAGTCACAGCGACTGCTGATACAACGAAAACCGCACCCAACACCGACGAAGAACCTGTCAAGGACGAAACAGTCTATGTCCTTGCAGGCGCAGACGGCACTGTGCAGAAGGTCATCGTGAGCGACTGGCTCCAAAATTCACTCGGTGCTCAGCAGCTGACCGACGCATCCGATCTGAGCGATATCACCGCAGTCCGGGATGAAGCCGCATATTCCATGCAGAAGGACGGCGCACTCGTCTGGGATACCAAGGGCAATGACCTCTATTATCAGGGAACCAGCGCCGACGAACTGCCGGTCGATCTTACCGTCAGCTATATTCTCGACGGCAAAAAGATCGCCCCCGAAGATCTCGCCGGGAAAAGCGGCAAGCTGACCATCCGCTTCGATTACAAGAACAACCAGAAGCAGACCGTAACAGTGGACGGCAAGGATGTGCAGATGTATGTGCCGTATGCGATGCTGACCGGCACGATCCTCGACAACGCATGCTGCAAAAATATCACCGTCTCCAACGGCAAGCTCATGAACGACGGCACACGCACGATCGTCGCAGGTCTCGCGCTGCCCGGCATGCAGGAAAACCTCGGTCTCGACCGCAGCAAGATCGAGCTGCCGGATTATGTTGAGATTACGGCAGATGTGACCGACTTCCACCTCGGCATGACCGTCACCCTTGCAACCAACGAGCTCTTCAATGAAGTGGACACCGCAAAGCTCGACTCGCTGGACGATCTCACCGATTCGATGAACCAGCTGAATGATGCGATGTCGCAGCTGATGGACGGTTCTTCAAAACTCTATGAGGGCATCTGTACGCTGCTCGAAAAATCCGATGAACTGGTCAAGGGCGTGAAGCAGCTTGCGGACGGCGCCGAAAAGCTCAGCAGCGGTGCCTCCGATCTCTCGGACGGTGCATCCGCGCTCAAAAACGGCACAGCACAGCTTGCATCCGGTGCGGGCGCCCTGAAAGACGGTGCATCTCAGCTCGCTGACGGCACGGATACCCTCAAAAACGGCTCGGCAGCACTCGCAGACGGTGCATCCGCACTGAATGACGGCACGGCACAGCTTGCATCCGGCGCCGATACGCTCAAAAACGGCACGGCACAGCTGGCTGACGGCGCCGGAACCCTCAAAAACGGCACGGCATCCCTCGCAGACGGTGCAAGCAGCCTCGCAGACGGCACTGCAAAGCTCTCCGCGGGTGCATCCTCCCTCAAAGACGGCACCGAACAGCTCTCCGAAGGTTCGATCGCACTCTCCGTCGGCGCAAACGCACTGTCCGGCGGTCTGAATACGCTCACGCAGAATAACGACGCACTCAACAGCGGTGCAGAGCAGGTGTTCAATTCACTGCTCGGCACGGTCAACAGTCAGCTTTCCGCATCCGGTCTGGAAGCACCGGCGCTGACCATTGAAAACTACGCAGATACCCTCACCGCAATTATCGCCTCGCTCGATGAGAATGCTGTCTATGAGCAGGCGCTCGCACAGGTCACGGCAAAGGTCGAAGAAAACCGTTCTCTCATTGAAGAAAAAGTCACCGAGGCGGTCAAGGCACAGGTGGCAGAAAAAGTCGCGGCGGCTGTCACGGAACAGGTACAGACAGCAGTCTCCGGGCAGGTCAAGGCAAATGAAAATCTTATCCGCGCAGCAGTGATCCAGCAGGCAGCAGGCATGGACGCCGATTCCTATGCACAGGCAGTGCAGGCGGGCATGATTCCCGCAGAAACACAGCAGAAGATCGAAGCCGCCGTGCAGCAGACCGTTGAAAGCAAGATCGCAGAGCAGATGGCAAGCGATGCAGTCAAGCAGAAGATCGACACACTGACCGCGGAACAGACCGCAGTCCAGATGGAGACCGCCGAGGTCAAGGGGCTGATCGCACAGAATACCGAAGCACAGGTGCAGAAAGCAATCGCGGACAATATGCAGAGTGAAACGGTGCAGTCGAAGCTGCAGAGCGCATCCGCAGGCGCACAGGCGCTCATGACCGCAAAAACACAGCTTGACAGCTACAACGCATTCTACATGGGACTGAAGCAGTACACTGCAGGCGTTGCACAGGCCGCAGCAGGCGCAGAACAGCTCAAAACCGGCGCGGCAGCCCTCAGCGACGGCGCTGCACAGGTCGATGCGGGAACCGGTTCGCTTCAGGGCGGCATCACGCAGATCAACGGCGGCGCAGCAGCACTCAGAGACGGTGCGGCACAGATCGACGCCGGCACCGGTGCACTGAAAGACGGCATCGTGCAGGCAGACGGCGGCGCAGCGGCGCTCTCCGGCGGCATTGCACAGGTTCATTCCGGCGCGGCAGCACTTAAAGACGGTGCATCTCAGGTTGATGCGGGCGTCGGCGCAGTGCAGTCCGGCGCAAAAGAACTCAGCGCGGGCGCAGGCGCACTGCAGTCCGGCATCGCACAGGCAGACAGCGGCGCGGGTGCACTCGCAAACGGTGCAAAACAGCTCAGCGACGGCGCAAAGCAGCTGTACGACGGCATCCTCAAGCTGGAAGACGGCTGCCCGAAGCTCGTCGACGGCGTGAAGCAGCTCAAGGACGGCGCAATGCAGCTGAGCGACGGCCTCAAGGAATTCAACGAAAAGGGCATCAAGCGCATCAGCGATGCCGTGAACGGCGATCTCACCGGATTCATCGACCGCTTCAAGGCAATGGTCGATCTCTCCAAGAATTACCGCAGCTTCTCCGGTCTCTCCGACGGAATGGACGGCAAGGTCAAATTCATCTACAAGACCGGCGAGATCGAAATGAAAGACAGCCAGTAACCTCCTTATTCCTATACCGAAACGGAGCGTACCAGTGCGGTGCGCTCCGTTTTGACTTCATTCTGCACGATGCCCTGCGATTGTCAAGTCAGCTCAGCGGATTTTCAAATGATAGTTCGGTTTTGCGTGTTGAATAATCAAGTTATATATTATTATATTTTCATAATTTTTTCATGCTTTTGGCGATTCTGTATTGACAAAAATCGGTTCTCATGGTATAATATAACGTGACAGAGTATGTGGCAGAAGGTTCTGCCGCCGATATTTTCTGACCGAGAGGAGGGGCGCGTATGCTGAACGGTCAGCCGGTATTTGCCCTTTGCACGGCGAGAGTGCATAATCCGGAGGTTCGCGAAAGCGTGCTGGCTTTCGTCAATGCCGCAACCGCCCGCGGATACCGCGTTCTTGTGTTCAATTCCAGCGTCGACTACGCACAGCCGACGAAATCGGATATCAGCTGTTACAGCGTCTACGATCTGATCCCGTATCAGTTTGTCGACCTGATCGTCATTATGCGCGAGACGATCCGGAACCGCATCGTCTGTAATACCATCGCTTCCATCGCCAAGGAGCACCAGACACCGATCATGTGCTATGACGGCAAAATGGAAAGCGTCCCCTCTGTATTCACATACACCACACAGGCATTCCCTGCCCTGCTCGACCATATCATCGGCGACCACCACTGCACAAAGGTCGATTTTCTCACGGGCATCCGCGGCAACTACGGTTCGGAATGCATGGTGCTCTGGTATCAGGAGATTCTCGGCAAATACGGCATCCCGTTCGATGAGGAGCGCGTCGGCTACGGCGATTACTGGGAAATGCCCGCCATCGCTGCCGTCGAAAAATTTCTCACAAAGGATATCCCGGAAGCGATCGTCTGCGTCAACGACGAAATGGCGATCGCTGCCTGTTCCGTGCTCCACAAGCACGGTCTGCGCGTGCCGGAAGATGTGATCGTCACCGGAAATGACGGCATCATCCGCGAGCGCTACCATACTCCGCGCCTTACCACCTGCATCAAAGACTTCAACCAGCTCTCCAATGCTGCGATTGACACCGCCGAGCTCATCATGGACGGTGAGGATGTACAGCTGGAACTGGAGATCCCGCCTCTGCTGCAGATATCCGAATCCTGCGGCTGCCGCATCACCGAAGAGCGCGACCAGAACGCCGCGATCCGCACGCTCTATAACCAGCTGCAGCTCACGATCAATCAGGAAGCGGACGAACACTGGATTCAGGGCAATCTGCTCGGCAGAAAGCAGACGACCGTCATCGACTATCTCGATGTGCTGGTCGACCATATCCCGGAGGAAGCCTACCTCTGCCTGCGCGACAATCTCACGGCGGATGTCACGGAGACCAGTCTCACGCAGTTTGCAGACAACAGCGAACTCATCAACACAGTCTGCCGCAAACAGAAGGAGCGCAAATTCCAGATGATCCCGCGCATGAACCTCGTGCCGGATCTCGAAACGCTGCTGGACGACGGCAAGACACTGTTCATTAACTCCGTTTACATGCTCAACGACGTGTACGGATACTATGTATATTACGGCGACAATCCCGACGAAGAATGCTTCAAGCTGCCGAAATTCATCCATACCGCCGGCAACGTGATCGGCACCAGCCTGACCACATCCCGCCTGCGTGCGATGAACGACCGGCTCGTTGCAACGAGAGTCCGCGATTCGCTCACCGGCATGCTCAATCTGCACGGTGCGCTGAAAGCACTGAACGAACGGATCTCGGAGGATACGCACAACACCGGACGCATCGTCATGGTCGCGATCGGTCTGAAGCGCCTGCGCCAGATCAACAGCCTGTACGGCAGATCCGAAGGCGATCAGGCTCTGCTGAGCCTTGCAAACGCCATTCAGGACTGCATCGACAGTGATGTCACCGCTGCAAGAATCGGCGGCGACGAATTCCTGATCGCATTTTTCAGCCACAGTATGGGCATCAACACGGCGGATGCGCTGATCTCTGTTCTGCGCAACCGTCTCAAGAGCTACAATCAGGTCTCCGGCAAGAATTACGCGCTGGAAATCGCAGTCGGACGCATTTCTGCCCCGACCGGTACGTCGCTCTCACTGGAAAGCATGATCAATGAAGCCGTTGCACTCAAGGACAACCAAAAATCAGACGGCATCGAAAGCTCTGCGCACAGCTCTGTGAGCACGCAGGATGCAAAACTCATCGAGCATATCCTCAACGATAACCTGCTGAGCTACCATTTCCAGCCGATCATCCATGCCCGCACCGGTCATGTCTACGCCTACGAAGCACTTATGCGCACGCCGAGCGATGCAAAGATCTCCGCGCTCTCCGTTTTGCAGTATGCCAATGCGACAGACCGTCTTTACGATATCGAATGGCTTACTTATAATAATGTGCTGAAATACATCAGCGAACATGAAGACGATTTCAAAGGCAAGCGCGTCTTCATCAACAGCATCCCCGGTCACTTCCTCTCCGAGGGCGATTTCAATAAACTGAAGGAGCTCTATGAGGATTATCTCCCGCTGATGGTCGTGGAATTCACCGAACAGGCGGAGACCGAGGGCGAAGAACTGGAACAGATCCGCCGCCGCTGCATCGCGAACCGCATGGATATCGCGGTCGACGATTATGGCACGGGCTATTCCAATGTCGCAAATCTGCTGCGCTATTCACCGAATTACGTCAAAATCGACCGCAGTCTGATTTCGAATATCCAGGAGGAACCGAAAAAGCAGCATTTCGTGACCAATATCATCGAATTTGCGCATGCAAACGGCTTTATGGCGCTCGCTGAAGGCGTTGAGACAATGGAGGAGCTCCGTGCGGTCATCCGGTTCGGTATTGACCTCATCCAGGGCAATTTCACCGCGAAGCCGCTGCCGCAGCCGGTCGACAATATCCCGCAGGGCATCATCGCTCTGATTTCGCGCTTCAATGCATCTGCAAGCCGGCAGATGGTTCAGAAGACCTACATTCCGGACGGCGAGCCATATGTGCAGCTGATGAAGCTGGAAGATGAGAAATACACCGATATTTTCGTCTCACAGCCGGAACTGGATATCATCGGCGAATTCGGTGAAGAAAGCCGGATGCGCATCAAGCTCAAGGACGACCTCACCTGCAAGCTGGTTCTCCAGAATGTGCATTTCAACTCCACGCAGCAGGCACCGGTCATTCTGCTCGGCAGAAACAGCAATGTCACGATCGAATTTCAGGGTGACAACCGCTTTGATGCCGGCGGCATTATGGTACCGGAATCCAGCGCAGTCTACATCACCGGTCACGGCAATCTGAGCATCCGCGCCGACGACACAAAGTCCTTTGTCATCGGTAACGACGCAGATTTCGCATGCGGTGATATCAATATCGACCTTGCAGGCTGCCTAAACATCATTTCCAACGGAAACCAGTGCATCGGCATCGGTTCCGGTCTCGGAAAAGGGCAGAAGATCTCCATCTGCGGCACGAAGCTGTTCCTGCAGATGAGCGGCAAGGCAGGCGTCGGTGTCGGCACGATGGACGGCAGCGCAGAGATCGAACTGATCGGATGCTCCGCCAGCTTCGGCGACATGCGTTCGGCAGGCGCTGTTGCAATCGGCTCACATGAAGGCAGACCGCGCATCCGCTGCAACACTGCCAGCGTTTCCGTGCTCGGCTCCGGTACGTCGATCTGCTGCCTCGGCTCGTTTACGGGCGGCGCCGACATCGTCATGCGCGATTCGACACTGGAAGCGAAAATTGCCGGACAGAACCTCATTTTTGCGGGTTCCGGCGACTCCGCACCGAATATCAGCCTGAGAGAATGTGATGTGACATTCCGCGCAGAAGGCACCAATGCGCTGGATTTCGGCAGCCGCAGCAAGGACGCCGACCTCACAATCCTCGATACATCTATGATTATTGACCTCAAGAGTGCCAATGCGCTGCATCTTGCAGCAGATCCTTCGCACTGCATTGTCAGCGGCGGAACAAAGAAGGTGACGATCAACGAATGACCAGACTCATCTGGTATCTTTGCACAATCCTGGGCGGTTATCTGCTCGGCAGTATCAATATGGGCGCGATCCTCGCGCGGAAAAAAGGCTTCGACATCCGGTCGAAGGGCTCCGGTAATGCGGGAGCATCCAATGCGCTCCTTACTATGGGCAAGAAAGCCGCAATCCTGACGGCAGTCGTAGATATCCTCAAAGCATTCATCCCAACACTCCTGACATCACATATCCTGCCGGTTCCTGCGGACGTACATTATCTCGGCGCAATCACCGGCACTGCAGTCATTCTGGGGCATATTTTCCCCTTCTGGATGCGTTTCAAGGGCGGCAAAGGATTCGCTTCCCTGCTCGGCGCCACACTGGCACTGGACTGGCGGATCGTAACGGCGATGCTCGTGATCCTCGCTGTCATTATGATCACGACGAAATATATCGCGCTTGCAACCATCCTCTGCGGAATTCTCCTTCCGATCGCCTGGTATTTTCTGGGCGGCAGCATCTGGGAAACAGCGATGTTTGGCGTGCTTGCGGTCATCATATTCATCAAGCATATCGACAACCTCAAACGCATTGCCAATCACACAGAGATCAGCTACAACAAAGAATGAAACAGGACAGCTCTGCGATGCAGGGCTGTTTCTTCTTGCTGCCGGCGTCCCCTGTTCATTGTTGTACACGACAAAAAAGACTCTATGATTTGAAGATTTACATACGAAAAAGTGAAAAGACGCCGATCAGTGGCAATTTCGCATAAATCCGCGCGAAATCCATTGCATTTTCGCAGATTTTGTGATATAATAGATTTATGTATGCAAATAGAAATAAGAATGATGAGATAAAAACTGAGATAAGGGAGGGATCGCAATGCACCGGATCTTCTGCCGGTTTACGGCCGTATTGGCTGCACTGGTTCTGTTCACTGTTGCCGTAAACAGTTCAGAACATTTGTTTAATACATCATACGCCGAAGCCGCAGGCGCACAGATCCCGGGCATTGACGTCTCAAAGTATCAGGAGGAGATCGACTGGAACGCCGTTGCAAAATCAGGCGAGAAGTTTGCGATCCTCCGCGCATGCATCGTCACGCATGCAAACAACAAACAGGAAATTGATTCCCGTTTCGAGGAAAACTACATTAACGCAAGAAAAGCCGGTCTTGCAGTCGGCGCATATCTCTACACCGATGCTGCCACTGCTGCCGAATTCAACGCAGACGTCACACTCATGCTGAGCACGATGGTCGGCAAATCCTTTGAATTTCCCGTCTTCCTCGATCTGGAATCCCACGCACGGCAGGAGCATCTCCCGCGCGAGATCTTCATGCCGCCGCTGCTTTCCGCACTTGAACAGATCGAACAGGCAGGCCATTCCGCAGGCGTATACGCGAATTATGCATTCTTCAACGAATGCATTGATCCCGACCAGCTGCGCGAACACGGTCACACGATCTGGATGGCAAACTACTATAACACCGCCAACGGCCTTGCAAGCCCGTCCGGCAAGGATCTCTCCGCTGACTGCGATATCTGGCAGTATTCCGGATGCGGCAGAACCGGCGGTATCCGCACAATCGTTGACCGTAACATCTGCTATTCCTACAAATTCTTCAATCACACCGTGAATCTCTCCAATGCATCGCTGCCGAAGGACATTCTCAATCTCGGCGATAATTTCAATATCGACGGCACCGTGTCCGCACAGTCTGTGATCCGGACAATCACCGGCGCAATCTACGATTCCATGAGCGGCGAGGATCCCGTCCAGACCGTCACGGTCTATCCGCATGCGAAATCCTACGATCTCAAAGGATTCTTCAGCAAAAAGCTGGTTTTTTCCGCACTTGCCGAGGGTGATTATATCCTGCGCATCACCGCGGAGGATTCTTCCGGCAAAACGATCTCCGTAAGCGATTCTTCCTTCACAGTCGCCCACATGCAGAACGTCACTACCACCACACCGACCACCAGCACAACAACATCGACCACGACGACCACTGCCGCTTCCGAAACTGTGCTGAATTCTGCGACAGAGTCTTCTGCGCTGACAACTGATACACTTACATCCCCGACTGTGCTGACTGCAATGACCGAAACAGCGGTTGAGACTACTTCCGTGACCACCAAAACCACCGTCGATCAGAAACAGGTGCGCCTTGCCGATGCATACAGCATCGAGCTCCCCGCTCCGTCTGAAGGTGAAAACTCCCGTCTGAGCATCTTGCGGCTGGTTGCAGAGCATTCATCGCTGCCCTCGGTTCTCAACCGTATACGCTCCATCGGAGAATCCATCAATCTCACGGATACCCCGCTGCACCGCCTCGTCGAATCCGCATGCCAGACCGCAGAAAACGTCTATCTCACCATCTCTCTGCTTCTGTGCGGTGCATGATCCCGCAATTCCGAAAGGAGGATTCTCTATGCATTGTCCTTACTGCGGAACAAGCTTCATGGGCATGATCTGCCCGAACTGCAACCAAAAACCCGGAAGCATCCCGACACCGCAGCCTTCGCCCTTTCAGCATACAAAGACGGCTGAAAAGAAAGCGTTCCGGCCGGGCGTGATCCTCGTTGTCCTGATCGGCTTTGTCCTTGTCGCGTTAGGCGCATTATATGCATTCCGATTCCTGACCGGATACCGGGATGCAAAGGAAAACGCACAGAGAGTCAAAAGCAGCACACGTCCGGCGGCTGTAGAGCAAACCCCGCCTTCTCCGAAGGAGACAGGCCGCTATGAACACGGCGATTACGAAGTCGGACAGGATATTCCGTCCGGACTGTATCTGATCGAGGCGAACGAGGAACCCGTTCCGATCACCATAAACAAGAGTGCAAACGAGGAAGATGATAATCTTCTGCCAACCACCTGGTATCACAACAATCAGGTGATCCTGCTGGAGAAAGGGCAGTTTCTCCATTGTTCATGGTGTACGCTCGTCAGCCTCGACAAGAACAAGGATATCATCCGCGACCCGTTCACCAGCGGCACCGGCATGTTTATTGTCGGGCGCGATGTTGAACCGGGCAAATACTATGTGGAAGGCCATAGTGAGCATGCATACTACGAAATTTCCGACAAACCCATTTGCCCAAGCAGGATCGTGAGGAAATACGGCAGACTGAACCGCAATGAAAAAACCGCTGTGACGCTGGAAGAGGGAGAGGTCATAGATCTGACCGACTGCACGCTCTCCAAGGACGGCATCTCGGCTTCTTCGGCGAACACCAACGACAAGCAGGAACATGCTTCTTTTGATTACTCCAATTCTGATGCGTATTTTCCCAGCGGCAAATATGAAGCCGGAAAAGATCTCCCGGAAGGGCTCTATCTGATCCTCCCCGACCTGACGGCTGAACGCGAAGCCGAAAAGATCACCGGCGACAATTGCACCTCTGAGTCTAGCCGTATCTTCTATCTGACCGTCACAGACAACGGCAGAAAGATCATTAACAATTTGAAAACCAACAGCTACTATGTACAGCTGGAAAAAGGACAGACCGTCGAATTTTCACATGCCTACATGATCGACGTTATGAAAAACAGCAATCCGCTCGATCCCTTTACGGATTCCGGCATGTATATCGTCGGGGATACGCCCCTCCCGGAAGGAATGTACAAAACCGTCCGCAGTGACGACGGTTATTCCTGCATTACAGTCTACGACAAGCTTCCGCTTGAAGACACAAAACCGCTTGAAGTCATACCGATCAACGACAGCAGCCAGACAATTGAGCTGAAATCCGGCACGATCATTGTCATGGAGTACTGTCATCTGGCGAAATCATGATAAAACGGCAGGAGTAGAAATCTCCTGCCGTTTTTGTATGGTATTAACATAGTATTTCGCTATGTATTGTATATATTGCTGTTTTTCAAAAAAACACTTGACTTTTCCGAAAATCCATGCTATAATAGCATCAACCTACAAAACCTACAGTTTTAGTGAGCTATAGGAGAAGCCAATATGACCGTTTATTTTGAATCTTTGCTCCGGCAGAATTACCGGTTCGGACGAATGTACCTCTTTCGCTGTTGTTGAAATCTGTATCCCATCCATTCCAAATCAAAACTTTTATATTTCAGAAAGAGGTAATTAAAATGAGTAATTATAAATTTGAAACCCTTCAGCTTCATGTCGGCCAGGAACAGCCGGATCCCGCTACGGACGCAAGAGCCGTCCCGATCTACGCCACCACTTCTTACGTTTTCCGCGATTCCGCACACGCTGCGGCTCGTTTCGGTCTGGCTGATGCGGGCAATATCTACGGCAGACTGACCAATTCCACGCAGGATGTACTTGAGAAGCGCGTCGCTGCTCTCGAAGGCGGCGTTGCAGCGCTCGCGGTTGCATCCGGTGCTGCTGCAATCACCTACACCATACAAGCGCTTGCAAATTCCGGCGATCACATCGTCGCACAGAAGACCATCTACGGCGGCAGCTACAACCTCCTCGCACACACGCTCCCGCTTTATGGCATCGAGACTTCCTTTGTCAATGCGCATGATCTCGCAGAGATCGAAGCTGCGATCCGCCCGAACACCAAGGCGATCTATCTGGAAACGCTCGGCAACCCGAACTCCGATATCCCGGATATCGACGCAATCGCCGCACTCGCACACAAGCACGGTCTGCCCGTCGTGGTCGACAACACTTTCGGCACCCCGTTTTTCATTCGCCCGATCGAGCACGGCGCTGATATTGTGGTTCACTCCGCCACCAAATTCCTCGGCGGTCACGGCACGACGCTCGGCGGCATCATTGTCGACTCCGGCAAATTTGACTGGAAGGCATCCGGCAAATACGCACCGATCGCTGCACCGAACCCCAGCTATCACGGCATTTCCTTCGCGGAAGCCGTCGGCCCGGCAGCATTTGTGACCTACATCCGTGCAATTCTCCTGCGCGATGAAGGCGCTGCGATTTCTCCGTTCGCTGCATTCCTGCTGCTGCAGGGCATCGAAACGCTCTCTCTCCGTCTGGAGCGCCACGCAGAAAACACCAAGAAGGTCATTGAGTTTCTCAGCAAGCATCCGAAGGTTGCAAAAGTGCATCACCCGTCTCTGCCGGATCATCCTGATCACGCAGTCTATCAGCGGTTCTTCCCGAACGGCGGCGGCTCGATCTTCACCTTCAATATCAAGGGCGGCAAGGAGGAGGCATGGCGCTTCATCGACGCGCTGGAAATCTTCTCGCTGCTGGCCAACGTGGCCGACGTGAAGTCGCTCGTCATTCA
>JAFZPL010000184.1 GCA_017550355.1 Oscillospiraceae bacterium
CCTTTTCGATCTCGTCCATCAGCACCACCGAATAGGGCTTTCTGCGGACGGCTTCGGTCAGCTGACCGCCCTCCTCATAGCCGACATATCCGGGAGGCGCTCCGATCAGGCGGCTGACGGAGAATTTCTCCATATATTCGCTCATGTCAATGCGGATGAGATTGCGTTCATCATCGAACAGCGCTTCCGCGAGCGTCTTTGCAAGCTCCGTCTTGCCGACACCGGTCGGGCCGAGGAACAGGAACGAGCCGATCGGACGGTTCGGATCCTGAATGCCGGCGCGGGAACGCAGAATCGCTTCGGAGACCTTTTCGACTGCTTCATTCTGTCCGATCACGCGCTCATGAAGCGTATCTTCGAGGTGCAGCAGCTTCTGGCGGTCGCCCTCCATCAGCTTGGTGACCGGAATCCCCGTCCAGCGTGCCACGATGCGGGCGATCTCCTCCTCCGTGACGGAATCGCGCAGCAGTCTGCCGGAATTGCCCAGCATTGCGGATTCTGCGGCTTCTGCCTCCGCGATCTCCTTTTGCAGCGCCGGAATCTTGCCGTACTTGATCTCCGCCGCCTTGGACAGGTCGTACTGGCGCTCCGCATCGGCAAAGGCGGCTTTCAGCTTTTCCATCTCTGCGCGGAGATCCTGCACCTTGGAAATGCCGTTCTTCTCATTCTCCCACTGTGCCTTCATGCGGGCAAAATTCTCGCGCTGATCGGCAAGCTCCTTCTGGAGCTCCGCAAGGCGCGTCTGCGAGGCAGCATCGGATTCCTTTTTGAGGGCGGCTTCTTCAATTTCCAGCTGCATGATCTTTCTGGAGATTTCGTCCATCTCCTGCGGCATGGAGTCCATCTCCGTGCGGATCATTGCGCAGGCTTCATCCACGAGGTCGATCGCCTTGTCCGGCAGGAAACGGTCGGAGATATAGCGGTTCGAGAGCACTGCCGCCGCGACGAGTGCCGCATCGTGGATCTGCACGCCGTGATAGACCTGATAGCGCTCTTTCAGTCCGCGCAGAATGGAGATCGTGTCCTCCACGGTCGGTTCGCCCACCTGCACCGGCTGAAAACGGCGCTCCAGTGCGGGATCCTTTTCGATATATTTGCGGTATTCGTCGAGCGTCGTTGCACCGATGCAGTGCAGTTCACCGCGGGCGAGCATCGGCTTCAGCAGATTGCCCGCATCCATCGCGCCGTCGGTCTTGCCCGCGCCGACGATGGTGTGCAGCTCATCAATGAACAGCAAAATCTTGCCGTCCGACTTCTTGACCTCCTGCAAGACCGCTTTCAGACGCTCCTCAAATTCGCCGCGGTATTTCGCGCCGGCAACGAGTGCGCCGAGATCGAGCGAGAAGATCGTGCGGTCTTTCAGCGAGCCAGGAACATCGCCGCGTGCAATACGCTGTGCAAGTCCCTCCGCGATCGCCGTCTTGCCGACGCCCGGTTCACCGATCAGCACGGGGTTATTCTTGGTCTTTCTGGACAGGATGCGCATGACATTGCGGATCTCCGCGTCTCTGCCGATCACCGGATCGAGCTGATTCTTCCGCGCACGCTCGGTGAGATCCTGCCCGTATTTCTTGAGCACATCATAGGTGGCTTCGGGCGTTTCATTGGTAATGCGCGTGTTGCCGCGGATCTGCTTCAGAACGGCGAGCACCTGCTGTTCATCGACATGGGCATCCGCGAAGATCTTTGCAACGGCGCGGTCTTTCGTTTTGAGCAGCGCAAGGAAGATGTGTTCGACGGAGAGATATTCGTCCTGCATCTTGTCCGCGAGCTGTTCGCCCTGATTGAGGATCTGCTCGGTCTCATTGGAAATGTAGATCGAATCGACCGGCCGTCCGCCGACGGATACACGCGGGAGCGCAGCGACTGCCTGTGCAGCGGCATTCGCCATCACGGAGACGTTCGCCCCGATGCGCGTCAGAATCTGCGGGATCAGCCCGTCATTCTGGGTAAGGAGTGCAGCGAGCAGATGCGGCGGCTCGATGGTCTGATTCTGGCGGCTCACGCACAGAGACTGCGCAGCCTGCATCGCTTCACGCGCTTTTTCAGTCATTTTATTGCCATTCATACATCATACCTCCAAATCAATGTGAAATTAGAAATGAGGGAAGAGAAGTGAGGAATTACGGTGTCTGATGCAGCAAACTCCTATCTCCTAACCCCTAACTTCCAATTTGTTACAGTAAGAACAGATTGCTCATCGCTTCAAGTCCGTAGGCGGTGAGCAGGCGCCGGAGACCGTCCGCGAGGGTGTCGGGATCGTAGCCGTGTGCCGCGAGTGTGTCCGGATCCAGCAGACTCAGATAGTCATAGAACGCGAGCCCCAGCCGCAGCATACCGTAATCATCCGGCGAAATGTGCGCAAACAGCGCGTTTTCCGCATCGCGGAACCGTTCCTGCCGGGCAAGCGCAATGATCTCCGCGGAGAATGTCCCGTCGTCCATCATTCTGCCCTGGCGTTCCAGGAAGGCAAGCGGTGTTTCCTCCGTATCGACGTTGAATACCGCTTTCATCACAGCGCGGATCATCGTCCGGATCTCGCGCATCACATAATCCTGTTCAAACATGGCATCACCCTCCTACGCTGCAAAAAACACCTCAACGGCGTCGCGTGCCTTTTCACGGTCGGGCAGCGCGGCGAACCATGCTTTCAGCGCGGCATCCACCGCCTTGATATACTGTCCCATCGCCTCGCCGATCTGCTGCGCGGTGGAGCTTTCGTTCGTGCGCACCGCAACGCGCCTGTGCCATGTGCCGTCCTCAATGCTGAAATCCGTCTCCGAAATGCCGCGGTACTTCATCTCAAATTCCGACCAGCACCGAAAAAACGCCTCGGCTTCTTCGATCAGCGGCTTGCTCTGCGTCCGGAATGACGCATGCAGCAGACCGACCGCGTGATCGGGATGTTCCTCGTTCTGGCGGTTCAGCTCAACGCGGTAACGGATCGTGGGTTTGTAGCGGTACCGGAGCGGAGAACGGATCGTCAGCATGCCGTCCGCTGCCTGCTCCTGCAATTGAAAAAGCCCTGTCATCTGGCGGGAGAGCGTGTCCAGGATATCCGCCATGCGGCGCTCCGGCGTGACATAGCCGACCGCATCCGCAAGCAGCTGATTCACGAGATTGGAACGGCTCGTTCCGCGGGCATATGCCATCCTGTCCACTGCTTCCACAACATCCTCCGAAAGCACAAGGCTGTAAACACTCTTTTTCACGGGGATTCACTTCCTTTCGTGTCCTTTAATAACATTATACTCACATTACGGAATTTGTCAATGGGATTATATAACCTTTCACACAATTTTCATAATTCCTTAAACGAGTTATGCAAGCAGCACCCGCCGGCATTGTCGCGTTCCTCGTATTCCGGTAATCAAAAGCAATTATGCATTATGAATTACAATAGTGATATTTGTCATATCAGATTGTGACAGACAGCATCTTGCATCCGGCAGGCTTTCATGCTATAATAGAGACAACGAAACGGAGGTGACGGGTATGAGAACAAAAATCACGGTGCCGGCGGGCATCATTCTGGCAGCTATCCTGTCCGTCGAGAGCGTCGGCATCGGGATCCTGAATCTGATCGCGTTCACTGCGGTGCAGGGAGCGGGCTTTCTGCTCAGTCTGCTGACGAAGAAAGCGGCGTCCCGCCCCGGCATCCGGTTTCTGGTGAGTGCGGCGGCATTCATCCTGTTCCTGATTCTCGGAACGAACAGGCAGCATCTGTGGAGCCTTTATTTCATGCTGACGCTGCCTGCCTGCGGAATCTCCGCCCTGATCGACGTATTTCTCTGGTGCTGCGAAGCGGTTTGTTACAGAAAGGAAGATGTATTATGAAAAAGATTTATGCTTACGGTTTGACGATTCTGGCGGTTGCTGCCGCGGCTGCTGCGTTCCTGCTCGGAACGGATGCGTTCCTTTTCCCCTACCTGACCAATGTGACCGCGCTCTTTGCGGTCGAGGCAATTGCAAGCTGGCTCAACTACGCAAAGGACAAGGAGAACTTCAAGCCTGTCCTCTGGTTCGTTGTCAGCGCAGTCGCGCTCGCTGTCACGCTCGCTCTGGTCTGCACACAGTCCTGGTTCGGTCTGGCAGTTGCACTGACGGTGTTATTCGGCGTGATCGCTGCATTTGTGATTGACCTGATCGTGCTGATCGTTGCGAAGGTCCGCAGCCGCGGATGAACGCTTCGGCGGAAGCAGACGTGCCGTCAGATGATAGGTATTTGCTCTGCCGCTGCGGGGCTCATCGAGTGTGAGCAGTCCCGCAGCGGTCAGTGCTGCAATGGCGCGAAGAACCTGCCGCATGCCGTAACCGGTTTTGCGCATGAGCTTGCTGATCTTCACGCAGACGGTATTGTCGCTGTCGCTGTCCTCATAGACCATTGCGGCATAGACGATCGCGGCAGATACCGGCAATGTCTTTTCGTTCAGCAAACAGATCGGCACCATGAGAAATCCGGGCTCTACCATATATCTGACCATCCAGTCTGATCTTTGCATCGCGCACGCCTCCTTGCATTGCATTGCTGAAAGGATTCATTTTGTTTTGAAGATATAGAATAAAGATATATTTATAGTATCCTGTGCCATTTTGTCACATCAGATATGCCATCCTGACACATCAAATCTGACATTATGGCACAGTTCTCTGTTGTTGAAAACTTTTCAACAACGCTTCCCATGTTGATTCAACAGAGGTTTCAACAGTTTCTGCACATTCCTCCCCCACCTTTCAACAATGATTCAACAGCAAATCAACCGGTTTTCCACACGTTTCCGCGCACAAATAAACATATGTTCCTCCAATTCTATTATAGCATGTATTTCCGGTTTTGTCAATACACGAAGTTTCATATTTCGCAAATAATTTTATAGTTTCACGCAGACAAAGCGTTCGGATGCGCTCCTCATTTCTCACTGCTCCGGACATAAAAAGGGCGCCCGATTCCGCATCGGGCGCTCCGCTTTATTGCATGTACTGCTCTTCAAAGTCCGCAACAGGCAGCGGCTTTGCGAAATGATACCCCTGAAACAGGATGCAGCCCATGTCCGAAAGCATCCTGTACTGCTCCTCTGTCTCGACACCCTCCGTCAGCGAGTCGATGCCGAGGTCTTTGGTCAGGTGCATGATATTTCGCAGGATCGTCTCGGCACGCTGATTGTTCTCCGAACGCCCCAGGAATTTCATATCCAGCTTCAGCACATCCACCGGCATGTCCTTGAGCATATTCAGCGACGAATATCCGCTGCCGAAATCGTCCATCTCCACAATGAATCCCGCCTCGCGGAACGCATTGAGGATCTGCATGCGCTCGTCGGATTCGTTCATCATGACCGTCTCCGTGATCTCAATGCGCAGCTTTGCCGGATCGACGCCGTATTCGCGCACCAGCGCCGTGATCTCCGCGAACACATCGAAGAAGTAAAAATCCTTCGGCGAAATATTGACGGAGATGAAGTGTTCGCAGCCCTCATTCGCCCAGCGCGAGAGGATCTCGCAGGCGCAGCGCCACATATGCCGGTCGACCTCGCCGATCATGCCGTTTTTCTCGAAAACGGGGATGAAGCGTCCCGGCGCAAGAAAGCCTTCCTTCGGATGGATCCAGCGTGCAAGCGCCTCCGCGCCCGTCACTTTGCCCTCCCTGTCCACAATCGGCTGGAGATACGGCTGAAGCTGTCCCTCCGCAATCGCATCGGGAAGCTCCGCGGAGATCTGCTGCGACCAGAGCACCTGCCGCCGGAGTGCATCGTCATAGAATGCAGTGTGCGTCCGGTACTCGTCCTTGATCTGCGTCAGCGCGAGATGTGCGCGGTCGAACATGACCTGCACGGTCAGCTCGTTCCGCAGAATCTCATAGAGGCCCATATGGATCAGCAGGTGAAACTCGTGCTTGCCGATTTTGACCGCAAAACGGGAGAGCTCGCTTTCAAAATAGGCGCGGTCAAATTCCTCCGCAGGCATCATCAGCCCGAAGGTGTCGCCGCCCAGTCTGCCGAACACGGCGCGTTCCGACATTTGCTGCCGGAGCCAGTCCGCGATCTGCTTCAGCGCAAGGTCGCCGAACACATTGCTGAATACATCGTTGACGATCTTGAAATTCTTGACATCCAGAAAGCCGATCAGATACCGCGTATCCGGCGATTCTTTCAGCACTTCCTCGATCTGCTGATGCAGATATTCCCGCGTGTAGAGATCAGTGAGCGTATCGTGCGTGGCATTGTAGATCTCTGCCCGCAGGCGCTGCTGTTCCTCGGTATTGTCGCGGATGTCCAGATACGAACCTGCCACCTGCTTGGAATCGTCGGAGACTGCGTGCATCTCAATCACGAAATACCGCATCTCGCCGTCGATCAGCGCGCACCGCTTTGCACACCATTCCGACTCGTGCAGATCCAGCGAACCGAACAGCTCGCCGAGCTTCGTGTTGGTGCTGTCCAGCGTATCCTCGCGAAGATGAAGAAGCTCCATCGCCCATTTGTTTGCCCAGATGCAGCGGTCGTTCGCATCGAAAAAGAGTATCGCCTCCGGCACATCAGAGACCACACCGGCAAGCATTCTGTCCAGCAGACGCATCGGGCGGTAATGCAGCGAAAAATAAAAGCTCATCAGTCCGAACGCGGCAAAGCCGATCATCGAACGGTCGACCGGCGTGCGGGAAATAATATAATATCCCTGCCAGAGTCCCGAAACGATCAGCACGACCAGCATGACGGAATACCGCTCGGAATAAATGCGCGGCGAACGCGCCAGCTTGATAATGAGCACCGCAAGCAGCATCACAAGGATGCCGTAATCCAGAACGCGGTGGAGTGTCTGCCCGATATGCGGAACGAACCGGTAATACGGCGCATCGTCCAGCGTCAGCCTCTCAAGGGTGAATGCATGGCGGGTGAACGGATTCACCAGATACTGGATCACATCCGCCGTTAAAAGCGTCATGACGGCATAGCCGGCTTTTTTCATCTTTTCGGCGACACCGCAGTATCGGAAAATGAACAGCATGAGCGTGAGCATGATGCAGTCCATGCCGATGAAGAACATATAGCAGCCGACTGCCGACAGCGTCTCATTCTGCGACTGGAGAATGATCAGATTGCCCGCCACGGGCGGAAGGATATTCCACAGCAGTCTGGCAATATCCTTTCCGATGGCCTTGTGGGAACGCATTGCAAAAACCGCACATCCGCTCAGTGCGAGGATCAGACACAGATAAACAATCGAATATTGAAGTCTCATATAGTTCACCTTGCAGTTTGAATGCTGTGTTGCATGTATACGATCAGTCAGAAATATGCACGAAATATAAGCATATTTATATGATTATAGTATATCACAATTCATACAAAATGTCAAGCAATTGTTTCAATATTTTTCGACAACAATCAGAAACCGCCCTGTTCTGTGCTTTTCATTGATCCAGTTTCGCCACGACGATCCGCCGCTGGGTGCCGTCGTCGGTGCAGGTGACCATCGTGATGCGGTCGTCGCCGACATCATTCAGGATCCATGTATCGCTCGGTTCGACGATGAACATCTCCGTGATCGTGTACAGCACCGCCTCGCCGCCCGTCGGGGACAGCCGCACCTCCATGCCGTTTTCCGCATTTTTCAGCGCGTTGAAGTATTCCTTATAGAGAACGCTGCTGTGCGCCGCGACGCAGTAATTCCCCGAACCGATCTCGCCCGTGCCGGGGAAATGGCCCGCGCCCTCCTTGAGCACGCTCTGTTCGACGCCCTCCAGCACGGGCGCCTTGATGCCCAGCGCCGGGATCTCCAGCACGGGATTTTCGGAGAGCAGCTTCTGTTTATGGATCTCGCGGACGATCTTCCGGATCCCGTAGAACCCCAGAACCGATGCGCCCGCCAGCATCATCGTGATGCCGGCGATCAGCATCACGCGCTGTTTTTTCGTGTATTTACGTTTCATATCCAAGCCCCTTTCACCGCTCTAGTATACCATAATCTGCTGCAAATAGCAAGCCGAAAAATTTTTCAAAAAATTTTTGAAAAAGGGCTTGACAAATCCGCCGGGATGTGATATAATAACTAAGTCGTCAGGCGAAAGGGTTCGACGGCTCAGATGCGGATATGGCGGAATTGGCAGACGCGCATGGTTCAGGTCCATGTGATAGCAATATCATGGAGGTTCAAGTCCTCTTATCCGCACCAAGCCCTCATGCAAAACATGGGGGCTTTTTTCATATGCAGGCGTAGTTTAATGGTAAAACATCAGCTTCCCAAGCTGAGGTCGGGGGTTCGATTCCCCTCGCCTGCTCCATAATGAAAGCACGTATCCGCAAAGATACGTGCTTTTTTCTTATCCCCATTCTTCCGCTGCCCGGCGTGCAGTCTCGTCGATCCGTTTCTCGATGTAGGCTTTCAGCTTTGAGAACCGGCTGTCCGCGCACTGCTTCTCCAGCGCTGCGGGATCATCGTCGATCTCGTCGAGATCCAGCGGCATCGACGCCGTGAACGACTTTTCTCCGTCGGCGAGCACAAAGCGGATCGTTTCCTCCCATTTTGTGCCGAAACGGGTGTCGAAATGTTCCCGCGTGACCGCTATGCTCCGGATGTCGCTGTACCGGATCGTGTAATGCTTCAGTAAACAGACCGTGAACGTGACCTCCCTCCGCTTTGCGTCAAAGCAGCACGGCACACTTGCACTCAGCACCCCAACCACACCGCAGATCAGCAGCCCGCCCAGTCCGGCAACAATGACCGTTTTGTCTGCTATTTCGCTTTTTGCCTCACCGGCGATCAGAAACGTCAGAAATATGATCGGCACTGCCAGAAGAACGCCGGCATAAGATGTAAAGGTGTAATTTTCTTTCACAGCCTGTCCCTCCTGTCTTTCCTTTGTAATCATATTATACAACAAAAGCCCCAAAAAAGCAAGCCTCCGCAGGCAGCAACGGACTCCAATCTCCTGACGGAAAAGCACTTGTTTTTTTCCCGATAATATGTTATACTATAAGAAGCCATTTATGAAAGGAGCATTCAGAAAAGATGCTGACAAAAAAGCTGTATGATCAGGACGCATACATGCGTGAATGTGAAACGACCGTTCTGCGCTGCACACCGCTCGCAGACGCGAAAAAGCGCAAGGACGGCGCAAAATACGGGATCATCCTCGCGGAGACCGTCTTTTTCCCGGAGGGCGGCGGACAGACTGCCGACACGGGCAATATCGGACATGCGCGGGTGCTGGATGTGCAGGAGACCGACGGCGAGATCGTTCACCTGACCGACGCACCCATCGACGAGAACACCGCAGTCACTGCCACGCTCAACTGGGAGGAGCGCTTCCGCAAGATGCAGAACCACACCGGCGAGCATCTGATCTCCGGCATCGTGCATTCGCAGTTCGGCTATGACAATGTGGGCTTCCACCTCGGCACGGACGGCGTGACCGTCGATTTCAGCGGCCCGCTCACCGATGACGAGCTGCGCTTCGTGGAATACATCGCAAACCGTGTGGTCGGGCTGAATGTCCCCGTCACCGCCGCGTATCCCTCGCCGGAGGAATGTGCCGCGCTGGAATACCGCTCCAAACTGGAGCTCACCGAAAATATCCGCATCGTGACCATCGAGGGCTGGGATGTCTGCGCCTGCTGTGCGCCGCATGTCTCCGCGACCGGTGCAGTCGGCGGCATCAAGATTCTCTCCAGCGAAAACTGGAAAGGCGGCGTCCGCATCCACATGCTCTGCGGCATGGATGCACTGGACGATTATCAGAAGCGCTTTCTCAACACGCTGCGCATCTCCAATCTGCTCTCCTGCAAACAGCTGGAATGTGCCGATGCAGTCGAACGGATGATGAAGAACGCCGCCGCAGAACGCGAAGAAACCGCAAAGCTGCGCCGCGCCGTTCTGGATATGAAAATTGCCGCGCTGAAAGAGACAGCGGGCAATCTGGTCATTTTTGACGATATGCTGGACAACAACAGTCTGCGCAACCTGGTCAATGCGGGCGTGGAGCTTGCGGGCGGCGTCTGTGCGGCATTTCAGGGGAACGACGCGGACGGCTACCGCTTTATCGTGGGCAGCAAGCATGTCGCGCTGCGTGCGTGGTCGAAGGAATTCAACGCGGCTGTCTCCGGCAAGGGCGGCGGCTCGGACGAAATGATCCAGGGAACCGCGAAGGCTTCCGCGGAAACGATCCGCGCATATCTGGAACAGTAAGAAGCGGCGGCGCTTGCTATCAGCCAGGAACCGGTAGCGAAGGACGGCAGACTTGCAGTGCAGTTTTTTCATAAGTCCCTTTTAAGAATTGTGCTGCTAAGATAAATCGGTATTTGTCGGCAGTGCCGACAGCCGGTTTCGCGTTTCCCGTATTCTGTAAACACAAGTACCCGACTCGCGTTATTGAGAGTAACAGATTAAGATCGCGAGTGGAACAATTACATCAAATACAGACAAGAAA
>JAFZPL010000185.1 GCA_017550355.1 Oscillospiraceae bacterium
ACTGCCGATCTTACAGGAAAAATCATCCCTGCCGGCACCCTTCGCCGTAAATCCGAGCCGGATGTCGTCATCTGCGGATTTCTGAAGCTGTTCAAAATAATATTCCTGCATCTCCCGCGTCGGCTTCTCCGGAATCTCAGAATTCCGGAACAGATTGGAGCGATACCTGACCGCAAGCTTTTCGCGCCCGTCCGTGATCGTTCCGTAGAGCGCTTCACAGACCGCCGAAAGCTTCCGGAGATACGCATATCGCAGACAGGTCAGCAGGCTGCCGTGTGCGGCAAGCTGCAGATCCCAGTCGGACAGATCGCGCTTCGACGCAGCGCCGAACTGAATCTGCTTCAGGACAGCATTGCGCTGCGCAGTGAGCTGATCGAACCGCCGGATACATCCGAGCATCGCCGGCGTAATCTGCGAGCCGCAGAGATCCATGAAGCTGCGCCGTTTTTCCGGACCGGAGCGGATCAGCTCACGGTCATCCGGCGAAAACACAACGCACTGGAACTGCGAAAACAGCCCGCCGCCGCCCTTGAGCGGCACATGATTGAGCAGTATTTTCTTTTGCTTTCCTTCGCCGCGTGCCATATGAATCTGAATTTCCTGCACTCTGCGGCTGTTCTCAAAGCGGAGCTTCAGGTGCATCGCAGGCGCCTTCAGGTGGATAAAATCCTTTTCCTTTGCGCCGCGGAAGCTCCGGCAGCCCGTGCAGGTCCAGATCGCTTCAAGCAGATTGGTCTTGCCCTGCGCATTGTTGCCGAAGATCAGATTCCGCTCCGGATGCGGCGTCATTTCCACATTCTCCAGATTGCGGAATCCCTCCGCTTTTAATGATAATACACGCATTTACGTTTCTTCTGTCGGAGCAGAAACAATGACCTCATAGTCCTCGACGGAAATTCTGTCACCGTTGCGGATCTTCTTTCCGCGCATGGTGCAGACCTCGCCGTTCACTTTGACGGCACCGTTCTGAATGATCTCCTTTGCGAATCCGCCGGTATCGGTCAGACCGGAAAGCTTCATGAGCTGATCCAGCTTGATAAACGGCGTTTTGATGGTCACACGCATGGTTTCCATAGCATTCTCCAAAATCAGAATTATCTCCGAACCTGAACCGGCATGATGATTGCGACGGAGCCGTCACCGTCTGCCTCCATGATCTTGACAGCGCGGTCGGCGGCAGTCAGGAAGAGGCGAACCCTGTCGCTCTGCACGGCACGGACAGCATCGAGCAGATAGCGGTTATTGAAGCCGATGACCATTTTTTCGCCGGTCATATCACAGGAAAGCTGGTCATCGACGCTGCCGACAACATTCTGGCAGCTAATCAGCACGCGCTCCTCCTCAAACTGGAAGCGCACGGCAGTCTTGTTCTTCTCGGAGATCAGCAGACCGCAGCGCTCCAGGCTGTCCATCAGCTCTCTGCGGCTGAGCGTGACCTCGGTTTTTGCATTTTCCGGAATGCTGCGGCGATAGTTGATAAACTCACCGGCAAGCAGTCTGGTATACACGATATAATGCCCGATCTCAAACATCGCATGATGCTGATCCAGACGGATTTTGCACGGATTTTCGTTCTTTTCGTCATCGCCGAGCAGATGCTCGATCTCGCGGAGCGCCTTTGCCGGGACAACGAACTTCATGGGCTCCTGACCGGTCAGCGGCTCTGTGCGGAGCGCCATGCGGTAATTATCGAGCGCGACAATATTCAGCGCATCGTCTGCCATTTCGATCAGCTCGCCGGTAAAGATCGGCTTTGTCTCATCCAGTGAAACGGCATAGATGGTCTGGTCAATCATATTTTTCAGAAGGCTCTGCGGAATGACGGCACCCTGCTCCTGCTCGATATCCGGCAGATCGGGGTACTCATCCGCACGCATGCCCGGAAGCTGGCAGGATGTGCCGCCGCCGGTAATCGTGATCTTCAGATGATCGTCGACATCAATCTGCAGCACGCCTTCCGGCATTCTGCGGACAAGCTCCGAGAACAGACGGCTGTCCGTCAGGACAGTGCCCTCTTCCTCGACAGCAGCCGGGATCTGTGTCCGGATACCCAGCTCAAGATCGTAGCCTGTCAGCTCAAGCTCCTGACCGGCAGCTCTCAGGCAGATTGCACTGAGCGCTTCCATCGGTGTCTTGGCACTGGCTGCCTTTGCAACATTCGGGAGGACCTCACAGAGATCCGATTTCTGGCAGGTGTATTTCATATTCAGCTCCCTTTCATCGCTTCGTGATCCGTTTCCGCTTTTTCCACCGAAGGTGACGGAACGGCGCGCGAACATCATCTTATCATAATAGGTAATAAATAGCAGAAGTAATAGTGTCGGTTGAAAAGTGCAAAGTCACGGGAGGGGATTCCGAAATCCGCGTGGCAGCACTGAAACCGCAGGCAGCTTTTCCGGCGGATCTTTCCACTCCCCGGATTGGAAAAAATGTGGGAAAGTGGAAAGCGATTTATGACAAACCTGTAACGGTGAAAAACGTGGAATCGGCTGCAAATTTTGTTGAAAACTCGGTTGAAACTGTGAATACTCGGAGTATATCGGCTTGTTTTCCACAATCTGACCACAGAAAACCGAAAAAACACCGCAGGTATGCCGTCCTTTTTCAACGGCGTTTTCAACATCTGTTGAAAAGACGGAAAACGAAACATATGCTCCCTGCAATCATTCTGTAAATTTTCCGGCGCGTTGATTTTTGAAAAATCCGGTTCGGTTTCGGTGATTCGGATACTTGCACAAACAAGTGGAAAACCTTTCGCAATTATTTTCCGGAACCGTCGCGGATCGTCTTGGTGATGCTCTCGATCGCGTCGCGCAGGTTCGTATCCTTCTTCATATTCTTCTCGACATACTTGACCGCATAGACGATTGTGGAATGATCGCGGTTGCCGAATTCCTCACCGATCGCGGCAAGTGTCATCTGTGTAATATCGTGAACGAGATAGATTGCGACTTTTCTCGCGTTGGAGATCTGCTGCGAGCGCTTCTTGGAGCGGATATCGTCCGCCGTTACGCCGTAGAGATTGGAGACCTCCTGAATAATATTCTCGACGGTGACAGGCGTCGGCTGCTCGTCCGTGAGAATATCGCGGATGACGCTCTGTGCCATTGAAAGCGACGGTGCGGAATCTGCAAGGCTCTTGAGTGCCTTGAGCCGCTTGACGGCGCCTTCAAGCTGACGGATATTCGTTTTCAGACGGTTTGCGATAAACTCCGCAACGTCGTCCGGGATATTGA
>JAFZPL010000186.1 GCA_017550355.1 Oscillospiraceae bacterium
GAGCAGGGTGTTGAAGATCTCCTCGAGCTTCTCTGCGCCGAAAGAAACCTAGCCGATCGGGCAGTGGATAATGTTGGACTTGTCGAGACGGTACTCGATCTTACCGGCCTTTGCTTCGGTGACAGCCTTTGCAACGTCCGGAGAAACAGTACCAGCCTTCGGGTTCGGCATGAGGCCGCGCGGACCGAGAACCTTACCGAGACGGCCGACAACGCCCATCATGTCCGGAGAAGCGATGACGACGTCGAACTCCATCCAGCCTTCCTTCTGGATCTTGTCTGCGTAATCTGCGCCGCCGACATAATCAGCGCCTGCAGCCTTTGCAGCCTCATACTTGTCCTCTTTGCAGAAAACAAGGATGCGGAGGGTCTTACCGGTGCCGTTCGGCAGAACGACAGCGCCGCGAACCTGCTGGTCTGCGTGACGGGAATCAACGCCGAGACGGATGTGTGCCTCAACGGTCTCATCGAACTTAGCCTTTGCCAGCTTGCAAACGGTGGAAAGTGCCTCGTTCGGATCATAAAGCTTTGCTTCCAGTGCCTTTGCACTGTCAACATATTTCTTACCGTGTTTCATGTTCTGAAAAACTCCTTATCATCAATCTGTGGTATGCCGGATCAGATCCGGCTGGCGGAATGGTGTCCTCCCACTGGCAGACACAAATCAGTCTGCGACGACAACGCCCATGGAGCGTGCGGTGCCTGCGATCATGCTCATTGCGGACTCGAGCGAGGATGCATTGAGGTCAGGCATCTTGGTCTCTGCGATCTTCTGGATCTGCTCCTTGGTGATGGTGGCAACCTTGGTCTTGTTCGGCACACCGGAAGCCTTATCAATGCCGCAAGCCTTCTTGATCAGAACAGCAGCAGGCGGAGTCTTGGTGATAAAGGTGAAGGAACGGTCGCCGTAAACGGTAATGATAACAGGAATGATCATACCTGCCTCATTCTTCGTGCGCTCATTGAACTCCTTGCAGAAGCCCATGATGTTCACGCCGTGCTGACCGAGTGCCGGGCCAACAGGCGGTGCCGGTGTTGCTTTTCCGGCCGGGATCTGAAGCTTAATAAAGCCAACAACTTTCTGAGCCATTGTATTTTTCCTCCAAAAATTTTGTGGTGTTTGGCGAAACGGAGCAGTGTCCCCGTCTCTCCCACGGCAGCACCTTCAGAAACGGGCTGCACATGCTGTTTGAACGGTCTTTGTCAGATGGCCTCCACGTTGATGAGAGGGAGCTCCGTGGGTGTCTCGTCGCCGAAGACCGGCAGCAGAACTTCACATGTGCCTTCCTCCACATTCACGCTGACCACCGTACCGGTGAGTCCGTTCATGGGAATGTCGCCGACGATCCGCACGGAGTCGCCGGACTTGACGGCCACCTCATAAACCGCGCTGATCTCGCCGCCCATTGCCTGCACCTCAGCTGCTGAGAGGGGCGTGGGCTTGTTGGGATCGGAACCGAGGATTCCGGTCACGCCGCGGATGCTGCGGATGAGATAGCCTGCCTCTGCATCATAGATCATCTGGCAAAGCACGTAGCCCGGGAAGACCTTGCTGACGTACTCGCGCTTGGTAGAGGCATCGATTTTCTTTTCCGTAGGGATCTGCACCTCGATGATCTTATCCCTGAGATTCAGCGTCTCCGCTTTCTTGATGATGCTTTTTGCCACCTGATTCTCGTAGCCGGAATAGGTATGCACAACATACCATTGTGCCTTCGGAGCTTCATCCTTCATATAAACAAACCGCCTTTCTCAAGTGTAAATCGCCCGTGTGCAGTGTTGCTGCATCTGCATCTGACACCGGTCAGCTGTTCTTGCTGATGGCGACCTCTAAAAGCCAGAGGAAGCCCTGATCCAGCAGAAATGTAAGCAGTGCGCAGCCGAGCATGGTTGCGAACACAACGATGCTGTTGTTCACAACGGTCTTGCCGGAGGGCCAGACAACCTTCGAGAGTTCCAGCTTCAGATCCTTGAACCACTTGGAGATGCCGCCCTTTTTATTTGCTGCTTTTTTGGATTCCTTCTCGGAAGTTTCCGCAGCGGACTTATCTTTTGCCATCAAAGTGTCCTTTCCGCCGCTTTCCCCGATTCACGGGATGCGGCATACAGAGCAAGCAATCTTACTTCGTCTCCTTGTGGAGCGTGTGCTTGTTGCAGAATCTGCAATGCTTCTTCATTTCGATTCTGTCCGGATCATTCTTCTTGTTCTTCTTGGAAACATAGTTTCTGCGCTTGCATTCGGTGCAAGCAAGAGTGATTTTCACGCGCATGTTTCGGCACCTCCTATTTGAAATTTCCCCGTTCCTGCGTAAAACGGACGCGGGGGTGAAAGTTTGCCTCCCTCTCCGGAGGAACGATGCCGGAAAACGCTGTGAGGATGTCTGAAGCTTTAGGGCCATCCGCACAGATTTTCAGGCACAACAAAAACGCCTCCGTAAAGAGGTACGTCTATAATAGCATATAATCCGGATTTTGTCAAGCCCTTCAGCAGACAATTTCCGAATATTTTTCGGGATATTTTGGGACAATCTGCCCGCTGACTGCCAATTCCGTTCCGGCAAACGCCAGAATCTTTGCAACAAATCCATCTGTAAATGCAGATGCAGATGGAGATCTATGGAGGAATCCCGCATTTCACAATGCAAAACTGCACCTCTTCCCCACTCCTTTCTCCAGTGAAATTTCATACGCTTGTGAAATCACACAAATATTCCGCTGTGATATGTGAAATCAAGACACAAAATTGGAAATATATTATTTCACTCTTGACGAAGAACAAATTTTCTGCTATAATGGAATTAGGAACATTAGTTCGTGATGTTTCTCCGTAATCCCGTCATATTGCAAAGGAGGTTCAATATCTATGGGGCAGAACAGCCGCATGCAGGCGCTCTGGCGCCGCACACACCCTTATTCCGCGATGCTGCTTGATTATCAGGAAGCGCTCGCATCCGTCAAGGCACGTCTTGCAGAGCTCCGTGCGCTTGCCCGCGAACAGAATCGGCCAGGTTCTCCGGTTCCGCCCGCCGAGCAGTACCGCCTGGAAAAGCGCATTCTCACACTCGTTGACGAGCAGTATGAGCTGTGCCGTGATATGAAAGATATCCGCGAATATGCAGAAAGGGAAATTTCATGGGAAAACGAAACCGCAGCCGCACAGGCGATCTGATCTTTGAAATGAACGCCGACCTCATCCGCAGTCTCGCAGCCGACAGTTTCGGCAACCGTCAGCCTTACCGCGAGCGTCTTCTCAGCCGTGCCGTGCGGATGGCATGGGAGCATTCGCTCACGCCGCGCCAGAAAACCGCAATGGACTGCTATTACCGCCGGAATATGAACATCACCGAAATCGCAGCACAACAGTCCGTCACGCCCTCCGCTGTCAGCCGCCTGCTCTGCCGTGCGCGGAAAAGGCTCCGCACGATCCTACAATACTATCTTATCCAATAATATGCAAAGTGCCGTGCAGGCATGGTTCAAATCTGCGCAATATGCCGAAAATATGAAAATACTGTGAAATCGCTTGCATTTTTGCGGGATCCATGCTATAATAGTACAGCATTTGAATATCCGCCGTTCCTTGAGCGGCGCGGTCAACTGCAAGCGGAGCGATCCGCAGAACATTTGACAAACGGGTGATCCGCTGTGGGCAAGGTATGCCGCACATGAACATCCATAAACAGATCCAAGGAGGAAATCTTATCATGAACGCACTGGAACAAATCAGCAGCAAGAGCATGAAGGCAGAACTGCCGGAATTCAACGTCGGTGACACCGTCAAGGTTCACGTCCGCATCACTGAAGGCAAGAACAGCCGTATTCAGGTTTTTGAGGGCACTGTCATCGC
>JAFZPL010000187.1 GCA_017550355.1 Oscillospiraceae bacterium
GGCTATGTCCGGCAGATCATCAATCTGACACAGACGACCAGTGCCTCGTACCTTCTGATTTCCAGCCTCGATATCTCCCGCCGGAATCTGGCGCTGCGCGGCAGCGAATCCTTTGCCAAGGTCATGGGCATCGCGGAATATGCGCGCACCGAGATCAATGAAATCGGCGGCTACTACGCCTACTCGTCCGAGCTGTGCAACGGTACGAGCTGCTTCGCCTTCGATGTGACCAAGCTCTCGGTCTACACCAGAGAGATCGGGCTTGCCGGCATCGAGGTCTACGACCTGCTCCGGGATGAGTACGACATTCAGATTGAATTCGGCGACATCGGCAATATTCTGGCGTATATCTCCATCGGCGACCGGATGCAGGACATTGAGCGGCTGGTCGGCGCACTGGCGGACATCAAGCGGCTGTATGCCAGGGACAATACCGGAATGCTCTCGCTGGAATATATCCCGCCGAAGGTTGTGGCGACCCCGCAGGAGGCCTTCTACGCCGACAAGGAGATGCTCCCGCTCGGTCAGACGGCAGGGCGCATCTGCTCGGAATTTGTCATGTGTTATCCGCCCGGCATCCCGATTCTGGCGCCCGGCGAGATCATCACCGAGGATATTTTGCAGTATATCCGCTATGCAAAGGAAAAGGGCTGCTCCATGCAGGGAACGGAGGACCCGGACATTGAGCATCTCAATGTGCTGAGGTGAACAGATACGAAAAGGAGAGATGCTGTTTGAATTTTGCAGACGAAATGAAAATGCTGCTGGAAATTCAGCAGCAGACCCGTGACAATAATCCGGATGCTGACATCATCCGCGAGGACTGCGACAGATTGCTGCAAAAGCTGCTGAACGCCTTAAAGGAGCATATCCGGCACCGCCTTGTGACAGAAAGCTATCCGGAAAAAATCGAAGGGGATTTTGAGCTCCCGCTTCGTCCTGAGGTTTCCTGCGGTAAAATTCCCCGCGTACCGTCGCAAAAGCAGTTTTATTCCTACTGCACAAAAAACGGGCAGCCGCTTTTGCAATGGGATGCGATTTGCATCGGTGCAACGGAGGGCGGACTGTTCATCGACCGGACTGTTACGGTCACGCTGACAAGGGCTGGAGAGGAACTGCTTGCAAGATTGATTCGGGCGGCGGAGCAGGAAGGCATTTCCTTGCGCTATATTCCGGCGGTCACGACCAAAACCGGCAAAACTCCGCTCGCAAAATTCGGCGTACCGGAGCGTGTTGCTAATCCTCTGACAGCCGGAAAGGGAACACTGCTGCATTACTGTGTACTGGCACATTATGAAATCAAATAAAAAACAGCGGGGACTGTACTGATATGAAGCTGAAAAGGAGCATCCTGTTCTGGTCGCTGATTTCGGCAGCGGCATATCTTGTCTTGTTTTTCGTACTCGGACTGTGCGGGCTGCGCCTGCGGGCATGGCTGCGCGAGCCACTGTCCTTCTTCATCGGCGTCGGCATTGCCGCGGGGATTTTGCAGCTCCTGCTGCACATCCGGAAGAAGGCGGCGAAAATTATCACGATTGTCCTCTGGACGGCTGCCTTTACTTTCTTTCTGGGTTACGGCTGGCTGTATTACGGATTCTACCATCTGGAAGACAGCACTGTGGAATGGGAGGGCAGAACCTGCGTCCGGGAGTACGAGCATATCATGTGGGCATCCCGTTACTGCTACTACGAAGCGTACGGTCTGTTTCTCCGCGGCACGGAGCTGCTGTA
This sequence comes from Oscillospiraceae bacterium, assembly GCA_017550355.1. Taxonomy (GTDB): domain Bacteria; phylum Bacillota; class Clostridia; order Oscillospirales; family Ruminococcaceae; genus Firm-04. The sequence continues at coordinate 1,732 of JAFZPL010000187.1, forward strand.
CGAAGAATAACAGAAAGCAGGGAGGATCATGCAGCTGAAAAAGAGCATCCTGTTCTGGTCGCTGATTTTGGCAGCGGCATATCTTGCCCTGATAGCCGTGCTCGGACTCGCCGGACTGCGGCTGCGTGTCTGGCTGCGCGAGTCGCTGACGGTTCTGATTGCAGCCGGTGCCGCTGCGGGCATCCTTCAGATTCTGCTCCGGATTCCGGAAAAAAAGGCAAGGCTTGCTACTGCTGCCGTCTGGGCTGCTGCCGCAGTTGTCTGCACGCTGGCAGGTACTGTGATTTTTGCATTTTATCATCCGGAGGAATCTACCGAGATGTATCAGGGCAGAATCTGCGTCGCAGAGGAGGTCCTGATGCACAAGGTCGTCAGACGGTATTATGAAGCGCACGGGCTTTTTGTCCGCGGCGCGGAATTGCTCTATGAATGGCATGAAAATGAATAAAAGGCGGTAACTGAAATGAGCGGAAAAATCCTCATTGAAAGCGAATCTCCGGTCTGCCCGATCACGGCGCATGTTGAGCAGGCAGACGATACGGTCTATTTTTATCTGTTCAACATCCTCGCAAAAAGCCCTGACAATGTCAGAAGCTGCTGGGTCTGCAACCGCAAGCCCGCGCCGGATGAGCTGAACGAACACACATGGCAGCGCGACCGCGCTCCGATGATGCCGAAGGGCGGCTTTACGCACGCCTCGGAGGGCATCGACATTTCGCCGGATGGACTGAAGATCCTGTGGTTCGAGACAGGAGACGCGGCACTGCTGATGCAGAACGGCAATGTGCTTGCCGTCATCCCGCCGTGGAGCGGCTATCAGGGATTTCACGGCTATGCGCGCTATGCCGCCGGGCAGCAGCTCTATGCTTGGGCGCTGAATGAGCAGGCGCGGGACGCAATGCTGGACAGAGCCTTCCGCGGCGACCTGTTCTGGGAGAAGACGGCCGACGGCTCCTACTGGAAGGACACGCAGGCATTTCACATCGCGGCTGCGGAACGGTTTTTCGGCCCGCATACGCAGTATTACGCGATCGACGGCGGCAAATTCCCGCCGCGTGCGGTCATTGAGGGCAAAAAAGACGGCATTGTCTACGGCTTTACGGCGGGCATCAGCCATTTCATGATGCCACGCATCGAAATGTATGTCCGGAACGCGGAGGAGCACCGCCGCATCGAGTTCGGCTTTGCCGCGGTGGAGGCGGTCAGCGCTGTGAAGATGCAGGCGTAC
>JAFZPL010000188.1 GCA_017550355.1 Oscillospiraceae bacterium
CCCTCTTGATTCTGTCCATGTTTCGCTGTATAATAGCTAGGCAACTATAATAAAGAATAAATGGAGATGGATGTATGAATCAAACCGCAACCCAACCAAAGACAGACAAGCTGAAACCGAAGCTCTTTTCTGTCATGAAGACCTACAGCGGAAAGCAGTTCGCACAGGATCTGGTCGCCGGCGTGATCGTCGCGATCATCGCGCTGCCGCTTTCCATTGCACTCGCGCTCGCATCGGGTGTCAGCCCTGAACAAGGTCTCTACACCGCGATCGTCGCCGGCTTCCTTGTTTCGCTGCTGGGCGGCAGCCGTGTACAGATCGCCGGTCCGACAGCTGCCTTTGCAACCATCGTCGCGGGCATCGTGATGAAAAACGGCATGGACGGTCTCATCGTTTCAACTGTCCTCGCCGGCATGATCATGATCGTCATGGGCTTCTGCCGATTCGGCAAGCTGCTCAAATATATTCCGAGCACCATCACCGCCGGATTCACCTTCGGCATCGCCGTGACCATCGCGATCGGACAGATCAAGGATTTCTGCGGTCTCCAGTTCCAGAATGCCCCCATCGAAACAACAGACAAGCTCATTGAGGTGTTCCGCTGCATCGGCTCGTTCCGCTGGGAAGCGTTCATGATCGGCATGCTCGCGCTTGCAATCCTCATTTTCTGGCCGAAAAAGCTCGACAAGATTCCCGCATCGCTGATTGCTGTCCTTGTCACGGCAGTGCTCGTCAAAGTGACAGAGCTCCCGGTCAATACGATCGAGAACCTCTATACGATCTCCAACGATCCCCCGAAATTCACCCTTCCGACTGTTACATTTGCCGCCATCCGTGAAATGCTCCCGAATGCATTCACCATTGCGATCCTCGCAGCAGTGGAATCGCTGCTCTCCTGCGTCGTGTCGGACGGCATGATCGGTTCCAAGCACCGCTCCAACATGGAGCTCATCGCACAGGGCATTGCAAACATCGGTTCCGCACTGTTCGGCGGCATCCCCGCGACCGGCGCGATCGCCCGCACCGCCGCAAACGTCAAGAACGGCGGCAGAACGCCGATCGCCGGCATGGTTCATTCCGTGCTGCTGCTGGTTATTCTCGTGGTGCTCATGCCGTATGCCGCATTGATCCCGATGCCGACCATCGCCGCGATTCTCTTTATCGTCGCATACAATATGTGCGGCTTGAAAAATATCCGCGATATGATCAAAACCTCGCCCAAGAGCGATATCGCCGTTCTGCTGGTCACGATCATTCTCACGGTCGTCTTTGATCTGGTCGTCGCGATCGGCGTGGGACTCGTGCTCGCAGCGCTGCTCTTCATGAAGCGCATGGCAGATGTCACCGAGGCACACGCATGGGTGGAATATGACGACGAAGACACTGACCCCGACAACATCATCCGCAAGAAGATTCCGGAGCACACTCGCGTTTACGAGATCAACGGCCCGATGTTCTTTGCAGCATCCGACAAATTCAAATATATGCTTGATGACAAGGGGCTCGATATCCTGATCGTCCGCATGCGCAATGTTCCGATGATCGACGCCGCCGGCGTGGCATCCCTTGCGGAGATCGTGAAGCTCTGCGAAAAGGACGGCATCCGGATCGTCTTCTCGCATGTGAACGAGCAGCCCATGCACGCAATGGAAAAAGCCGGACTCGTCAGCACGGTCGGCAAAGAGAACTTCTGTGAGCACATCGACACGGCTTTGCTCCGCGCACAGGCGCTCGTCGAACAGAAGCATCCTGCAAACGCATAAAACACAAAGGGCATGACAGATTTCGTCATGCCCTTTTTCGGGATATTGCACAAAAGCGAACTGAAATCAAGCATTGACATTTTTCTCCGCAATATGCTATAATAAATTATGTATATCTGTTTTACGTGATGCATATTTTCTCATCGGAAAGGGACATTATGGAATTATTACAGCAGTATCAATTGGATATCATGCTGATGCTCTGTTCGGTCTGTGCGCTTCTCGGTGTATTCGTGCTGATGAACCGCACCGTTGCCACAGAGCGAAAGCATGCGCTGATTGCGATAGAGCTCGGATCATCCTTTCTGCTGGCATCCGAACGGTTTGCGTATCTGTACCGCGGCGGATCGGGAACATTTGCCTATTATGCCGTGCGCGTCAGTAATTTTCTCGTCTATGCGAGCATTCTGTTTGTCATTGCGGCATTCAATAAGTATCTGCGCGATCTGTTCACGCATGAGGGCAGGCTCCCCGAATCGCCGAAGCAGCTAGGCTACTGCAAGCTGCTCACGATCGTCGGCGTAGTGATGCTGATCATTTCACAGTTCACCGGACTCTACTACACGTTTGACAGTTCCAACCGCTATCAGCGCGCAGGCGGCTTCCTCATTTGCTATATCATCCCACTGCTCATCTCCGTCTTCCAGCTCGCGGTCATCATCAAGTATTACAAGCGTCTCCGCTTTGAACAGCGCATTCCGCTTTTACTCTTCACGGTTGTACCGATCATAGCGGGAATCGTACAGATCTTTGTCTACGGGCTCTCGCTGTTCAGCATGTCGATCGTCGGCATGGCGATCCTGCTCTATGTGTTCACGCTGATCGACACCAACGACGCAATTGACCGTGCAAACCGCCGGGAAATCGAAGTGCTCCGCGAGGAACAGGGACGGTTTAAGCTCCTGTTTACCCAGACTGCGGAAGCGCTCGCCAGCGCAATCGACGCAAAGGACAAGTACACCCACGGCCATTCGAGAAGAGTTGCGGAATACTCCGAACAAATCGCACGCTCCGCCGGAATGCCGGAAGAAAGCGTCGAACAGGTCTATTTCGCCGCGCTGCTGCACGATGTCGGCAAGATCGGCATTGCAGACCAGATCATCAACAAAGAGGGCAAGCTGACTGATGCGGAGTTCGCTGAGATCAAGAAGCATCCCGAAATCGGCGACCAGATCCTCAGCAGTATCAGCGGTTCGCCTTATCTGAGTCTCGGCGCCAAATATCATCACGAACGCTACGACGGCAGGGGCTATCCCCACCGGCTCAAGGGCGACGATATCCCCGCAATCGCACGCATCATCGCCGTTGCAGACGCCTATGACGCGATGACCTCCAAACGAAGCTACCGCGCACCGATGCCGCAGCAGCTTGTCCGCGAAGAGCTCGTCAAAGGCATGGGCGCACAGTTCGATCCGGTCTATTCCAAGCTCATGCTTCATCTGATCGACCTTGATTCTGAGTATCAGATGAAGGAACGCGCCGAATTCAAGGAACTGGTCGGGCGCAGCGAACTGGTCTGCGCAGAATACCGCTCCGCATTTTCACACGGTATGCTCATCACCGAGAAATACACGGATATCTCACTCGAATGCTATGCCAAGCCCCACAGCGGCGGACTGCCCTCGCTGATCCTCTTCGACTCCCTCGACGGACTGATCCATCTCAAGGAGCATGAGAAAAAAGATCTGATCTACACGGAATACGGCGAGATCCGCTTCGACGGCACCACCGTCTGCACGGCTGCGCGCAAGATGAAAGTGGATATCACGCCGCATCCGCATGAGCACCATGGCATCCGCACCACCGTTGAATACGAGATCCGTGCGGCACATGTGGACGATCATATGCTCATCCGCATCACCAGCGAACAGCAGACTGTGCAAATCATCGTCGCACTCCCTGATGCGAGCCGGTATGCTTATCTCGCGCTCTCGGGCGAACACTGCGAGCTTCGCAATGTGAAGCTTTCGCAGTCTGAGGAAAGCCTCACCGAAAGCGATATCCCGCGCATCGCCGACAAGATCAGCTATATCGATGTTCCCGCGGGCGATCTTCCGAACATCCAGGTGGATGGCTGGCGCTCAACGGCGACAGAGGGCGTTCCGGTCAGAGACGGCATGAAGATCCTGTTTCACGGGAAAAGCCTCCCGACCGCAAGACTGGTTTGGCACTGTCCGTTCCTTGTGCTGTTCTCCGCCGATGACCGGAAAGTAAACGGCGAGAATTACCGCGAATATGCTCTGATCCGTCTGGACGGCGAATGCTGGGAATCCGACACCTCCGCGCTCAACAAGATCCAGATCAACATGAACGACGATTTTGTCAGCTGGGACGCATGGAAGGCACTCAACAAAAACGGCATGGAATGCGAAGCATCCATCCGCCGTGAGGGCAACACAATCGCCATCACCACCGAGAACGGCGGCATCGCACTGAAGAATGTCACAATGATCAGCAGCGACATCACCTCTGAAATCCTCGTCGCCCTCACCGGCGATCAGTGCGCTGTCACGAATATCCGCATCCGATAATCACAGAGACCGCTTCCCGATCTGAGAAGCGGTCTCTTTTTTTTGCATACGATTCAGAATGTACCGAGATCGAGAAAATCAGGCATATCCGCGAGCCCGTTTTTGCCGGTGAAAGTACACTGGAGCGTGCGGCTGTCATAATCCACAAGTACCATATACACAAGCTGATTGCTCCGGATCTCTGCAAATGCGTTATCCGTTTTTTCGCTTGTCATCAGGGATTTGAACCGGGAAAGCGTGATCTTTTCGCTGCCGGAGAAGAGCCGGTCATATTTCATCCAGCGAAGCAGATTGCCTGAGACATTGGTCATCAGATCCAGCTGTCCCGCCGCAGCAAACGCGTTCACCACGCAGATGCAGCCCTCCGCATCCCATGAGAGATTATCGAGCAGCGGCGTGGTTTCGTCACGCATCAGCGGTCTTCCGGCATCTTCGAGATGGCAGTTTTCCGCAATAAAGCCGTCCTGCTCATCTGTGACGATCACATTGTGATTGAACGTGAATTTCGGCGTCAGGCCGTTCAGGTATGTGCCGATCGCCTTTGCTGTTGTACAGGTTTCCAGTGCCTCACGCACGGAATAAGTATAGCTGATTTTCCCTGCACAGTCCCCGAAGGGCTCATACGAGCCGACATCCAGGATTGCAGCAAACACGCCGTCGTCGTTCATGCCGGTGGTCACATCCAGCTGTCCGACCGAGCAGACCGACACAAAAGACTTGTCCCCGTTTTTGAAACGGAGAACACAGTGCCCGTCGCACATGGAATTCCCGCTGCCGAGATCCCATTCCATCAGCCGCGAGACCATCCGTTTCCCCGATGCGGTACGGCTTCCGCCCACGATCATGCCGCTGCATGCCGCTTCACGCATCACATCCGGAATCAGCGAGATCAGGTCGCATTCGTCCTGCGAAAGCTGCCCGTTTTTGGAAAAGCTCGCGCTTTGCGGAGAGAAATGCGACGCAAAGCCGTTCAGCTCCTGCTGATATTCCTCCGGAAGCGCAGCTTTGAGCGTGTGCAGACGCGTCCGGATCAACTCATATTTGTCCGTAATGCCTGCTTCCTGAAGTGCCTCCGGCTCGCTGTACACCATCTGCATACAGTCGTAGAGATAGTTTTCTATCATCTCCTCATAGCCGGAATACGCCAGCTTCAAAGCTTCGGAATATGCCGCACCTGCCGCGAAATGGTCGCCGCCGGTCAGATCGAGCGTCACGTCGAAATAATGCTCCTTGACCTCGATCCGGCACAGCCCGTCCGCCGAGGAAAACGTCGCTTTCGTCTCTTCCTTCACCGCAGGAACGCCCTCGTAGTCATTGCCTGTGTTCCAGTTTCCGACGGGAACGAGCGTGCTCTTTTCCGCAGCAGGCATCTGGATATCGTCGTAGGTCTTCCGCGCACCGCAGCCGGTCAGCGTAAGCATCGCAGCTGCGAGAAATGCGCCCAGTTTGCTTGTTTTCATCCAGAATCCTCCTCACCAGCCGAGCCCGCCGAGCCATCCGCGCAGCTGCTTCTCCCGCGCAGAGATCTCATCCTCGCTGCCGATCTTGCCAAGCACAAGCTCGCCGCGGATGCCGCCGTCCACGAGATAAATGACGCGGTCGCTCTGTGCTGCAACGCGCTCGCTGTGCGTGACCATCAGGCAGGCAGTCCCTCCGCGGTTTGCGGCGACCAGCTCGCGCATCACATCGCCTGCCGCCTTGGAGTTAAGCGCACCGGTCGGCTCATCCGCAAAAATGATCTTAGGGGAATTGATGAGCGCACGGCAGAGACAAGCCCGCTGCAACTGACCGCCGGAGACCTCGGTGATCTCGCTGCGCGCCGTTTCGGTAATGCCGAGACGTTTCATCAGTTCATCCGCACGGCTCCGGACGGCTGCACGGTCATTGTTCGCCTGAAAACCAGGCAGCAGGATATTATCCAGAATGCTGAGCTTTTTCATCATATACATCTGCTGGAAAATGAATCCCATTTCCGTAAGGCGCATCCGGTTCAGCGCCTTTGCTCCCATGCCGGACATATTTTTTCCGGAGAACACCACATCGCCGGACGTGGGCTTGTCCATACCGCTCACCGTGTAGAGCAGCGTCGACTTTCCGCTGCCGGACGGTCCCATCACGGCGACAAACTCGCCCGCGCCGACTGTCAGATCCACATGATCCAGAACCGTGTTGCTGTTGGACTTGGTCACATATGTTTTGCAGAGTCCCTTGACTGATAAGATTGCTTCCATATTCTGCGCCTCCTTATTCTTCGCTGATATCGCGGATATCGACATTCTTGATGCTGCCCAGACGAATCAGCGTCGGGATCATCACCGCCGCAAGCATCAGCAGCGGCAGAATGACCGCCGTGAAAAGCATCATTGGCTCAAATTCAAAGCCGGTCAGTCCGACATAAATGCCGATCAGCATGCGCGCCACTGCAATGCCTGCTGTTTTGGTCAGGATGATCGCTGCAAGTATGGAGACCACCGCCAGTATCAGCATCCGCAGGAGCTGTGATGCATAAATCGCGCCGTTTGAGAAGCCGAGCGATTTGAGCAATGCAATCTCCGGCTTGTCCTCACCGAGGAAGATATTGACGTACAGCACCGTGATCAGCGCCAGCACAATGATGACGACAGCCGTCACGCCGTACATCATCGTCGTGAGGATCGTCTCAAATTCGCCGAGATAATAAAGCATATACTGCTCAGTGTCCTTCACATGCTCCTCACCGAACCGTTCACGCAGCTGCGTGAGCACTGCTTCCTTATCATCGGAATAAATGTTGAGCGCACACCAGTTCGTCATATATTCCGGACGGGATTCCGGCTCATATTCCTTGCTCATCACAAGCCTCGGATTGCCCTGTTCCATCAGATCGAACAGCGCCGTGACGGTCACATTCTGTGTGAAACGAACCGTTTCGCCGTTCTCATCAACATAGCTGGACATGGACAGCAGCTTGAGCTCCGAGCCGATGCCGATGCCCCATTCCTCCGCGGTGTGATAGCTCAGCGCACATTCGTCTGCCTTCTGCGGCATACTGCCCTCGCGGATCTTCACGATGGATTCATCCGGCAGATCGTAGACGACGATCGCTTCTCCGACCTGCATATCCGCATACTCCAGATCCATCCAGTCCGAATTGTAGAACACGGCGCCGGCAGGAATCCCCGCCTCTTCCAGTTCCTCATTGATCTGATACCAGAACGGCACATCTTCATACTTGCTGCGGTCATTATAGGGCTTCATCTGCGTTTTGCTCAGACGTAGATAGAAATCCACATTGGATATCATATCATAATGCAGATAATTCGGGTTGACGATGGACTGCCGCAGCGACACGATCAGCAGAATGATTGCCGCACCGAGCGTATACGAAAAAATCAGGAAGAGATACCGCTTCAGACGCGTGAAGAGATCCGACAGCGCCAGAAACAGCGGGATACCCATTTTCTTTCTGCCGTCAAGCGAAAAGCGTGAGAGTTTCCGGAAGCGCTCGCCGCGGTTTTCACAGCGGATCGCATCCATGATGGAGATGCGCTTCATTCTCCGCATCACCGAAAGCGAGAAGAGCACCATCAGCGCAATGATTGCCAGCACCGCACAAGCGCCGATCAGCAGAAGCATGCTGTCCGACGGGCTCAGCATGTTCGAGGTGAATTCCAGGATCACGCGCTTAGACAGCGGAAAGCCCGCCGCAATGCCGATGATGCCGCCGACCACGGCAAACGCAATGAATTTCGCAGCAAACAGCCACCGGAACTTCACCGAATCCACGCCGATCGCACGCATCATGCCGATGCCCTTTTCCTCATCCTTGAGCGCCGCGATCATCGTAAAGCGGATCGTCATGAAGATGAGCAGGATCATGAACACACTGACCGCAGTCATGAAAAGCGCAACGATCGAGGAAAATACCGAATCAGAAGTGTCAGCTTCGTAGGAGGTGGCAAGGATATACAGCTGCGTTTTCTCCATCATCCGCTGGGCAAGATCCGCCATCGCACGATAGGACACCTTCCCGATGCATACCTGATAGAGATCGTTCCGAAGCGGAAATTCCTCTGTGAGTGCCTCGTAATCGCCCGCTGAAATATAGAAGCGCGTCCAGCGTTCCGTATTTTTATAGAAGCAGGCGATCTCAAACTCATAGATATTGCCGAGATCGGTGGTCAGACGCAGCTTATCGCCGATCTTTGAGCCGGTGATGAGACGGATATTCTGCGGCACGGCGATCTGCCCGTTTTGCAGCACGAACGGCTCATCGTCAACGGTGTAGACCATATGCACATCCGTGCTCTGCTGCATCAGATAGAGCGATTTGCCCATGAACGTTTCGGACTCCGCTTCCTCGAAATTGTCGAAGTCGATGCCTGCCGTGGTCAGCGGAATATGCTCCTGGATCACGAACGACTGCACCTCTTCGTCCTGTTCCAGCGCTTCGGAAATCAGCGCCCGGTTCTTTTCGCGGGATGCGCCGATCCGGCTCTGCACCAGCACACCGTCTGTGATCCGGCATGCTTCCTTTGTCCGTGCGCTGCCCGTGGCACTGGAATAGATCTCCGCCGCGCTCACAAAAACAAGGATGGATGCGACCGTGATAAACAAAAACAGGATCACATTCATGCCTTTTTTCTCGCAGAGATCATGCCATAGCATTCGGAAAAACATCATTTCTCTCCTTTTCTTTCTTATTCGCCGTCAAGCCGGCGCAGCTGGCGCATCACCCATGCGTTTTCCAGCACATCGTAGATATAGGTGTTCATCCTGCCGTCCGCGAAATACGCGCTGTTGTCTCCGCCGAGCAGATCGACCGCAAAAGCGCCGACTGCCCGCGACCGGGATTCGCCCGCATAGCAGTGAACAAGCAGCGTTTCCGCATCTTTGTGCGCCGCGATAAAATCGAGGATCTGCTCTGCCATTTCATCCGTAAACAGGACAGCATCTGCCGTTTCGGTCACGATATCATCGAAATACAGCGTCAGAACGCCCTTGCAGAACTGATTTTCCTGAAACGCAAAGCCGAATCCGCCCATATGCGAATCCTGAATGGAGATCACGGCATAGCTGTCCGGTTCACCGCCCGCATCCTCTTTTCCAAAGCAGTAATAATGCCCGATCACATATTCAAACGCGCCGCGCACCGATCGCACCAGCACTCGTTTCATCGAACTTCACCTCCCAATTTGATAAAGTTAAGCATACCAAAGAAAAGTGACTTTGCCGTGACTGAATTATTACAATTCTGTCACTTTAGAAGTTTTTTGCGGAATAATAGTTATTATAACATACCAATCCTTCCTTGTCAACCTTCCAATTTGATAGTCCGCATATCACCTGAATAAAAACGAAGACAGCCCGCAGACTGTCCCCGCAATCGTTCAAATATTTGCAAGATATGTTTGAAGTGCTTCGAAATCGCCGTGCGGAAACACGGAAAGATCCCGCCCGCTTCTGTTGATCAGATGATCGGTCAGCAGGAACACCTGCATCCCGGTCTTTGCGGCGGCGCCGTCCTCGTCCGCATCGTTGCCGACCATGAGGCATTCCTCCGGTCTCAGCCCGATCTGTTCCGCGACTGTGCTGAAAAATGCGGGATTCGGCTTGGAAAACGCATAATTCTCATACGCCGTGATATGCTCGAACTCCTCCGGCTCAATGCCCGCCCAGCGGAGCCTGCCGATCTGCGCGAACATCGGAAAGATCGGATTCGATGCCAGCACTGCGCGCATCCCCTTCGCCTTCACGATCCTGACCGATTCCAGCGCTTTCTCGCTGAATCCGCAGAACATCTTCGCCTGATTGAATTCATTCGCATAAAAATCCTCGAACTGCGGCCTTGCAGCATAGACACGTTCTCCGACTGCACCGGCGAATGCCTTCCAGAACACATCGCAGTTGCTTTGTGCGCCGTTGTTCTTCACCATCGCAGCAGTCCCCGTCCAGACGCCGTCGATCAGTTCCTGCGGCGCAAAGCCGAACGGCGCCATCTTTTTGACCAGCATTTTGAAATACCCGTTTGTAAAAACATCGTTGTCCATCGGAAGAAGGGTGCCGTCCAGATCGAACAGCACCGCTTTGATTTTCACGTTTTCAGACATCAAATTCCTCTTTCAGGTCGAACAAACCGCGAATTTCTGCATGGCCGTTTTCGAGATAGAACAGCCCCATCTCCCAGCCGTTGCTGTCATAAAGCCCCATGATCTCCGGCATGACCTCGCGCACCTTACGAAGCAGTGCGTCATCCTTGACGATCTTCGCGGTGCCATCGTAACGCAGGAATTCCTCGCCCTGCATCGCGAGCACCTCAACCTGCGGATTTGCGGTGAGCTGCCGGAACACATTCTTGAATGTGCCACATCCGAAATACAGCTTGCCCTCATAGAGCATGTGAAAGCCGAACGGTCTGCCCTTTGGCTGTGTGCCGTCTGTGGTCAGAAAATAAAAGACCTTTGCCTGATCGAGAAATGCGCTGACTTTTTCTGCATGAGACATATTGATACCTCCAATATATAAATGATATTTCTATTGTAACACAGAATCCGCCAAAAAGCAAGTCGAAGATGCAAAATATCTTCCAATCTGATGCCAATCCGTCTGAAATATTTAAAATATAAAAATATATTGAAACCGCTTGACTTCTTATTCATTTTGTGTTATTATCATAATAGCAATAACAAAGGAGGCGATTCGAATGGACAGCGAAAAGGAATTTCTCTCCGGCTACAAGCTATCGGATTACGAGCGTCCCTCCGTCACGGCGGATGTTGCGGCATTCATGATCTGTACCGAGAATCGGGAAAGCTACCGCAAAAACCCCGAAAACAAGCTGCGGATCCTGCTCATCCGGCGCGGCAATCACCCGTTCAGGGATATGTGGGCGCTGCCGGGCGGATTTTTGCAGAAGGGCGAAACCGTGGAAGAGTGTGCGCTGCGGGAATTTCAGGAGGAAACGGATGTCAGACCTGTTTCGATCATGCCGGTGGGCGTGTTCAGTGAACCGGAGCGCGATCCCCGCGGATGGATCATTTCACACGCCTATGTCTCGATCATCAGCGAAGAATCCGTGAAGCAGACAGGCATGGATGATGCCGCCGATGCGCAGTGGTTCAGCGTGAACTTCTCCTGCGGTGCAGACGGTGCCTGCCACCTGATCCTCGACTATGAAAACACCGAACTCCACGCCGTCCTCACGGAGGAAAAGACCAGCTTCGGCCGCACGAAATACCGCATCACCGAGCGCGGCGGGCTGGCGTTCGACCATGCCGCAATCATTGCGGAAGCACTCTCTGCCCTGCGCTCCGAAGCGAAGAACTACGACGCGATCTTTGATTTCCTGCCCGAAAAATTCACGCTGACAGCGCTCCAGAAGGTGCAGGAGACCATCATGAACGTGTCGGTGCTCCCCGCAAATTTCCGGAGAATGGTCAGCGGATACGTCGAAGAGACCGACGAATTCGTCCGCGGTGAAGGACACCGCCCTGCAAGACTCTATAAGCGCAAACAATAAAATGAAAGAAGGATGTATGCTATGAAACTCGAACCGATCGTCATTTCCCTGCTGGACACTGATCTTTACAAATTCAATATGGATCAGGTCATTTTCCACAAGCACACTGATCTCTGCGGACAGTATTATTTCAAGTGCCGCAACAAGGACGTCGTCTTCACGCCGGAAATGGTGGAGGAGATCAATGCGCAGATCGACCACCTCTGCACGCTGCGCTTCACCAAGGAAGAGCTCGATTATCTGCGCTCCATCCGCTTCATCAAAAATGACTACGTCGAATTTCTGCGTCTCTGGAGACCGATCCGCGAATATGTCACCGCAGAGCTCGATGAAAACGGCGAGCTGCGCATTGTGGTCGACGGCCCTCTGTTCTCGGCAATGCAGTTTGAGATCTTCCTGCTGGAGATCGTGAACGAGGTCTATTTCCGCATGAAGTATGACTACGATAAGCTGCTGAAATCCGCACAGGAGCGTCTCGACGCCAAGATCAAAGCGCTGAACGACGGCACCTA
>JAFZPL010000189.1 GCA_017550355.1 Oscillospiraceae bacterium
ACAGCATCCCCTCCTCCACCGACGCGATGATATCTGTATCCGCCGCCGCATCATGCACGGTGATATGCGCGAAATCCGTCTGCGAAACGGTGCATACGGTGCCGTCGTCGGGGACAGCCGTGACCGATTCGCCGGTATCATAGGGCGGCGTGATCGTATAGCCGGAGGACTGCCCCTGAATATGCAGGCTTTTCCCGTTGAGCTCCGCCTTTTTCAGCCGGTAGACGGACTGCGCAGCGGAATAGCTGCCCTCGTTCACGATATTTTTCCGGAGCGTGCGCAGGAAATCGCCGTCCGCGGCAAAATTCAGCGCCGCCGTCAGCACTGCAAAGGATGCAAGCACCGCACCGACCGCACGCAGGGAAACCGCACGCTTCACGAGGAAATACACTGTCAGCGCCGCAAATTCCAGCGCCATCAGATAAAATGCCGTCGTTGCGTTGGTCATAATGCCCGCCGCAAATACACCCGCGCAGAGCACTGCCGCAAGGATGCGCTTCGGCAGCGTTTTCGCCGTACACAGCCCGTAAAACGTGACCGGAAAGACCAGCACGAAAAATGCGCCCGCGTAGTTGGAATTGTAAAACATCAGCACCGCCTCGCGGAAGGTATCGCGGCTTTTCAGCGATGCGGCAGTCTCGCGGTATTCCGCCGGCGCGATCAGATACTTCATGAACGGGAGCTCCAGCAGCATCACAAAGGCATAGTCGATCACAGCCAGCACCGCCGCTGCTGCACACAGCACGGTCAGCGCCCGCCGGAAAAACCGCAGGCAGCGCCGCTCGCTCAGGAAATTGTACCCGAACAGAAACAGCACGCAGTAGCCGGTGATCCCCATGATGCCCTCATATTCCGCCGCGTTCCCCTGCCAGACGACCTCCCTGTTTTCGGAGAAGATGCCCGAAAGCACTGTCAGCAGGAAATAGCCCGCGATGCAGAGCGCCGGAAACCGCGCCTGCTTCGTGAACAGCGGATTTTCGCGGCAGGGATGATCCGGAAACACGCGCTCCCCGGCCGTATAAAGCACGATGCCGCATGCCGCGCAGAACAGCAGCAGCTCCTTGCAGTAAAGGAACCAGTCCGCAGTAATGCCGTTCGTATGCGCAAAGACCGTAAGCGACTGCCCGCTCAGTGTCTCAATGTGCATCCGTACCGCAAACAGGATCAGTATCATAAAAATCCCCGCCGCTTTTGTGAATGCCCTGCGGTATCCGGGGATCGGATCGGCTTTTTTTTTCGGTTGTTTTGCCATCGGAACACTCCTTACATGAATGATATTGCAATACCCTATCATTGTACACCGCACGGCAGATTTTGTCAAGCTGTCATTCACGAAAAAGTCCGGCGCCCATTTCTGAGCACCGGACAGTTTTCACGGTATTATTTCTTATCCCAGCCGCCTGCGATCTGTCTGCGGAGCAAGACCACATCCTTGAGATTGACCTCACCGTCACCGTTCATATCCGCAGCTGTTTCGTCGATCGTGACATTCCAGCCGCCCGCGATATATCTGCGCATAATGACCACATCCTTGAGGTTGACGCTGCCGTCGCCGTTGAGATCACCCTTGACAGCGGCTGCTTCCTCGCGGATCACGAACGCGGCGACCTTGTCCTCCGCTGTCCGGAAGCTGATCAGCATGGAGCCGTCTCCGAGCGCAACAAACGGCGAATTGAACGGCTCTTTCGAGAGCACATCCCGTTTGTCGGGCGGCGTAGTCATCAGGGCCATCTCATCCTGCGGGTATGCCAGTACATCAGGATAGTTCAGCGGCACGAGCACATCGTTCTCCGCCGTGACGACGCCTTTCATCCCGTTCTTCTGGACGAGATACAGCTTGCCGTACTTCACCGCAAGCTCATAGCCGTTCGTGCGGGCGAAATCGTTTGCAAAATCCTCCTGCCGGAATGCGACACGGTACACCGTCGTTTCGCCGCTGTACTCCACAAAAGCGACACCGAACACCTTATCCGACTCGGTCATCCACATCGCCTTCGTATCCGAGCAGCGCGGCGTGACGAGCTCCTTGCCGTCGAACGAAAGCACCGTTGTTGCGATCGAATACCGCTGTCTGATCACGGTCTCCTTCTCCGTCTCGTTCGTTTCCGGATTCTTCACCCAGACATAATCCTCATATTCCTCCGGAACAAGAATATCTGCAAGCGCCATGCCCTCATAGACATTGTAGATTCTTGCATATTTCATCTCCGAAACCAACTTGCCGGCTGTATCCGCAATGCCCAACAGATTGTCCTTCATCACGACGTACTTGTCGTAATCGGTCTTCACGGCAAATGCAAAGCCGTTTGCCTTGGCAAATTCCGGATCCAGATCCTTGATCGTAACATAGTAATACACGCTGGTGCTGTTTCTGTTGGAACTCAGCGATACGCTCAGACCGGAGGATTCCTCTTCGCTGTATTTTGCGCTGATCACATTTCTGCCGGCCTGAGACACAAAGCTGCCGATATCCAGTTCCTTTGTCGGAGCGATCAGCTCGACACCGTCTTCTGCGCGGACAAGTGTCTGGAAGATGCCGTCGTCCGCCGTCCAGAGCGTCTGATCCTGCGTATCCGGCTCGTTCACAGCGACAACATAGCCGTCCTGATACGAGCTGACACGGTCATAAATGCCTTCCTGCTGATATTTGATCTCATCCGCGACTGCATCGTACACATAGCTTCTGTGCGTTTTGCCGCCGTTGGTGGTGTCGTTGAGGATGATATTGGAATTTGTATAGGCATCGTAGGTCGCACCGCTGAAGCTGTAGTTTGCAGCGGCAGTGGTCGCGATCTCTCTGCGCAGCTTGCCCGTACCGTCGAAGTAGCAGACGGTGCCTGACTTGCTCAGCGGGTAGATACGCTGATCCAGCGCACCGATTCCCTCACAGTCGTCGATGCGGAAATAGCCCAGCGTGTCGTTTCTGTCTGCGGAGTAATATTCTGCCTTCGTAACAGCACCCTTTTCCAGATCGTAAATGCCGTACTGCTTCCCGTTATTATGGTTTTTATACAGCACATCCGACTCCAGCTCGCCTTCAACGGTGCAGAGCTGTTTCAGCTCGCTGTCGTAAACGGTGAAGGAAGACGAGAACACGCCGACATAATACTGCTTTTCGACACCGTCACGCTCCTGCGTGAATACCCGGAAATCCGGATATGTCGTTTCCAGCACTGCCTTACCGGATGCATCGACCAGCTGCCAGCGGGAGCTTTCATCCTTCCGCACGCAGAAATAGTCGCCGCAGCCCTTTGCATTGCCGGGATCCGTTGTCTTCATCAGGTCAAACTTGTCGTTGTACTCATAATACGTCGTCTCCGGATAGCCGACCGTCACGTTATTCTCATCTGTCACCTTTTCGTCTGTTTCAACCCGCAGTCCGTCGCCGAACACGAATACGCCTGCTTCGCTGCCCAGCGTGCCGCCGTGCTTAGTTTCCAGCGTGAACGTCTGTTTCACACGGAGATCGGTGTCCCAGAGCTCCCAGACCGCATCCCCGGTCTTTACGATATAGCCCTTGACATCGCTCCAGGAGCCCAGATACTTGGCTTCGCTCGCCTTCTTCATCCGTTCAAGGATCTCTGCGGAAAATTCGCCCTTGATCTGATTGCCGCGGTAATCAAAAAGATACGCGGTGCTGCCCTTCGTAAACAGATATTCCGCATTGCTGAAGCCTCTGGGCGTCTCGAATCCGGTGAACATCTTGTCAAAGGAGCCAATCAGCTTGAACTGATTGTTGTACATCTCATATTTCCCGCCGTTTTTCACCACAAAGAAATTGGATGTCTTCCGCTCCAGACTGTCCGCAGTCAGGATCTCCTTCAGATCGCGGCCGCAAATATGAACCTTGCCGCCGGATACAGTGTATGTATACGGATAATTGCCCTCATCATCCCGGAGCTCGAGCTCCTGCCGCTGAACTGCGAGCGATTCCGCGGCAGTACCGTCCGGCTCATAGATCGCCGCGAGCGTTCTTGCGCCGCTTGCATCATTGTTATAGCAAAGAAGCTGGAATTTTCCGCGCTCCGGATAATCAATGTCTCTGTTATAGATCACGCTCGTGCTTCCGACTTCTACCTTATCAAAGAACGCCGTTGCCGGTGTGACAGACGAAAAACCGACAGCGTATTTTCCCTCTGCATTTTTGAAGAGGAAGATATCCTGATCAATGGATCCGGACGGCACCATCCATCCGTCGCCCCATCCCTGATAGATTCTCTCCGAATTGACGGTCTGGATCTGCGGATATTTTTCGCCGATCTGTTTGCCGGTCAGATCAGTGAAGTACGAACCGTCTTTCGTCCGTATGAGCAGATGCTGTCCGTCCTGCGTCAGGGAAAATGACTCGTAATCCACGCCCAGCTTCACAACCACCTTGCCGGCGTTGTTGATCAAACCGACTGCCGTCTTTTCCTCCTCGACCTCGGAGACTTCCGTCTTCAGATTGCCCTCTTCATCGTAGTCCGTCTTGGTATATGTGTACTTGTTGATCACAGTCGTCTGCACTTTGTAGAGCGTCGGCGTCATCATTTCGATCGCATCGAAAAGATCGGTAAGCGGCTTTGCGGTCTTGCTGTCGATCAGCATGAACTGCACCTTGTCGCCGGACTGCGACCGTGCGATCACGGCGCCGTTGTCATACGCTGAGAGCTTGAACACGGGATCATCCAGATTGTAGCCGTATACAGACGCCGTACCGCCCATAAATTTGCGGTCCTGTCCTGTGGTCAGCGAAACGGCGCTGATGCCGTCCGAAAGCGGAACAGTCTCCTTTTTACCGTCCTTGCCGATCACGATGAGCTCGGCGGCGGTGCCGGTCTGCGCCTGCCGGACATAAACATTTCTGTCCGGATACTGGATCAGCTGGTCAAACGCGGTATCGCTCAGCGGATCAGCCTTCCAGCCGGCAAACGCCGTGACGGTCGCGGCATTCGTCAGCACTGCGGCGGCGGAGGAGAAAGCGATCAGCTTTCTCAGCGGTCTTTTCATAAACATACATCCCTTCTGTATTGTATTTCGTTGTTCGTTATATGAACAACTGGTTTCATTATAACACGCACTTTTTAATTTGTCAATAGAAGTTCGTCTATCAAAAGCGTAAAAATTGTGCGGAATGCTTGGCTTTTCGCAGCAGCTCATGCTATAATGAAAGCATGAAAAACATGCGGTCCGACGAAAAATCGGATTTGAACCATAAAGGAGGTTCTTTATGAAAAGGAGAACGAAAACAGCGGCGGCGCTGCTGCTTGCGCTGTCACTGACCGCGGGCGCATTGCCCGTGCAGAAGGGCGCGGTGCTGTCCGGCAGCGTCATCACCGCAAGCGCGGCGCAGGAAAAAGTGATCGGCAGCAAGGTCTACTGGCAGACG
This sequence comes from Oscillospiraceae bacterium, assembly GCA_017550355.1. GTDB lineage: Bacteria > Bacillota > Clostridia > Oscillospirales > Ruminococcaceae > Firm-04. The sequence goes on from JAFZPL010000189.1 coordinate 5,369, forward strand.
GGTGACACGATCGACTTCGGCGCTTCCGCTTACATCAACTTCGACGATATGAATGACGGCGGCACAGAAATGTCCGGCAAGCATACGCTGACCTATAACAAATACTGGACAGACAGCGGGCAGCATCTATTCAACATGTCGGAATCGTACAACACATTCTATATCTCATCCCAAAACACTGCAGAGCCCTGGGGCATCCAGGTCACAGGCGGCGACGGCGAACTCGGCACCCCCTATACCTTCAAAGCGCTGTTTATGGATCCCGCTGCGCCGCAGGTCGGCAGCGCCAGCCTGACGCTTGCCGATGATCTCGGGCTTAATTTCTATGTAAACAATGTCGATGCGGACAGCTTCGGCAGCTATGCGCTGAAATTCACCGGCAAATGCGACGAGGACGGGCAGAGCGTCCCGCTTTCGCAGAAAACCGTTAACGGGCAGACCTATTATTATGCCGCCGCACATCTGAGCGCGGATCATATGTCCGAAAAGATCAAAGCGGTGCTGATGAAGGACGGCGCGGAACAGGATCCCGGCTTGGAATACAGCATCATGGAATATCTCGCTGCGGCAAAACAGGACAGCGCCGTCAAGGCGGATGCCAAAATGCTCAGAATGATGAACGCAACCGAAACCTACGGCGCCGTTTCGCAGTATTATTTCCACGGCGGCACGCTCACCAACACGGCATTTCCGACGATCGACAATGAATTCCTTGCAAAGAAGGTCTCCTACGATATCCTGCCGGAGGGTGCCAAGGTTTCGGCTGTGCTGAACGCAAAGGCATCGCTGCGGCTGTATCTCGCGGGCAGCGCGACAAAGGGCAGCCCGGACAGCGAATCCGAAAAGCTGATGCCCAACGAAATGGGCACGCCCCAGCCTATCACGATCGGCGAAAATCAGTACCGCTTCTCCGCATACACATGGGTTTCCCGCGTGCTGAACAGCGCGGATTCCGGCGAAAAGAATCAGCTGATGGCAAAGGCGCTTTACGGCTATGTCAAGGCGGCGGAGGAACTGGCGGGCATTCCGGTGCAGAGCGTGAAGATCACCAATGCGCCGACAGCTCCTTTGTCCGGCACAGGCGGGCTGTTTGCATACGTTTTTCCGGAGGATGCATCCGACAAAACCGTGACATGGGAATCCAGCGATTCTTCTGTGCTGCGTATGTCTAACTACGGCGGTTTTTCTACTGGTGCAGCCGGAACAGTCACCGTCACAGCAAAAGCGGGCGGCAAATCCGATTCCTGCATCATATATGTCAGTGATAGAGCTGGCAGTGAGCCGCCACCTTGGGCCGGCGAAGTTGGCTAAAAGACAACAGGCAGTCCAAAACGGGCTGCCTGTGTTTTTTCCGCAGAACTGCCGCTCTGACAGCTGTGCAGACACCGTTCCCGTCAGGCAGCCCTGCGGCGCGATCATGATATTCCGTTTCTGAAATCATTCCGCATAAAAACGGCATCTCCGGCTCAGTGTGAACCGGAGATGCTTTTTGCGATGTTTCCGCCCGTTACTGCGCGGGATATTCCGCTTTCAGAAATTCCAGCAGCATCCCGGGAACATACTGATAATGGTGCGAATCATAGAGCTTGCAGGTATAATCGGCTTTGTGGGCGGCGATCCGTTCCTGCATCTTCCGCAGTCCTGTCAGGAGGCTGTCGTTCCCGTTATATGCATCTGCGTAATCGGGATCCTCCAGCATACCGCCGCACAGGAACACCTTTTTGCTGAGTGCATCATTGCGGTCGAAATAGCCGTATTCGCTGACGGCACCTGCCGCATCATAATCGAGTTCTGCCGCTGCGTTGTAGAGATTGTAGAGCGCGGGACTGCCGATGATATACCGGAAGAACGGCTGATTTTCGTACTGATCCGACTTGAAGCAGGCACAGTGCGAGAACACGCCGCCCATCGAATGGCCGAACAGCGTCGAATCCGTACAGTCGATATGATACTGTTCGCTGAGGTACGGCATCAGATCATCGTTGACGAAATCCAGCATTTTGTCCCTGTCCTTTACGAAAAGGACATCTCGTATCCGATCGTCCGTGCCGTCGATATTGCAGTCGGGTGCAAGGCTCACGAGGAGCACCTCAGCAGATTCGCCCTGTTCCATTGCCTGATACATCGCAGCATGGTCGTTCAGGCGCCAGACGCCGTCGGTCAGCAGAATCACGGGATAGGATTTCGCGGCATCATAATGCGGCGGCAGTGTGACATGCACAACGAACCGGAGACCGAGCTGTTCATCGTAAAGCGTATATTCCTCGATATGATCCTTGATCGCTGCGAGCGCATCCGCATCATATGTCCACTTGGAACGGTAATCGGCAAAGGGATCCTTTTCAATAAACGGGACGTTGAAATCCTTTTCGCGTTCGGGAAGCGCCGTATATTTCCCGCTGATGACCGCATCAAACACGGCTTTCATCTGCCGCAGCAGTTTCTCAGTCTGCGCAGCGGTGAATTGATTGCCTTTGCAGTATTCATCCTCTGTGTATGCAAAGAACGCTTCCTTGTCCTTGTATTCGATCCCGTCTCCGATCACGAGCTTTCCGCCGTCATAGCCCTTCGGCGGGATGAAATACGTATACTCCACGCCGTTGATCAGCGCCGCCTGACTGGAATAGTCCTCGGCTTCGTCGATCCACTGCTTCCGCTCTTCCTCCGACATGCCTGTCAGCTGCTGATACATCGCAATCTGCGCTTCTTTTGAGGTATGAAGCGTTCCGATTCCGACTGTAGTTTCCGGCAGATCACTGTTCAGAAGCGAAAACGGACGCTTGACGGCGCAGGCGCGTTCAAACGCCGACATCTTGTTTTTGAGGGCTGCCGTTTTTTCGGCTTTCTGCGCGGTATAGGTGCCGGAGACTGCGGTTTCCGCTGCTGTGGACTGCATCGTGACGGCTTCTGTCATCGTGGTCGTGAGCGTTGTCACAGCGGATGATATTGTTTCTGCTGCGATTGTTGTTCCGGCAGTGCTTGCGGCGGTTGTCGTTTCATTGGAGGATTCCTGTTTTGTGCCGCATCCGCTGAGGGAAAGCAGCAGCGCAGTGAACAGGATAATGGCTGATTTTTTCTGCATGATTTTGGTCTACTCCTTTATGATATGCGGGGAACCCCCGCGGGCATTTTCGCGTTTCTTGTCTGTATTTGATGTAATTGTTCCACTCGCGATCTTAATCTGTTACTCTCAATAACGCGAGTCGGGCACTTGTGTTTACAGAATACGGGAAACGCGAAAACGGCTGTCGGCACTGCCGACAAATTCCGATTTAGCTTAGCAGCACAATTCCGAAAAGGGACTATGAATCAATCCTATGCTTATTTCAGCGCCGCGATCTTGTCGAGCATGGTCTTGGCGATCTGCGCCGTCGTGACCTCGCCCTTTTTGTACTGCTCGATCAGAATGCAGAATGCGACCGGACAGCGGTCATCTGCGGAGAATCCCGCAAGGAGGGAGTTTTCATACTCCTTGCCGCCGTCCGTGATCTGCGCCGTACCGCTCTTCACGCCGCATTTGTATTTCACGAGCGCGGAATAATTCTTCTTCACATTCTCAGTCATCACGGCATTCGCTGCCGCAGCCGCCTCCGCCGTGAACATCTGACCGGTCTTGCCGGGCGTGGGCAGCAGCGTGACCGCGCCGGACACGTCGGTTTTCTCAGAAAGCATATTCGGCATGACCGCGATACCGCTCTGATTGGCGATCGCGCCCTCCCAGAGCATCAGCTGAAACGGACTGACGAGCGTCGTTCCCTGTCCGAGACAGCCCCACTGTGTATCGAAATCCTTGGCATCCTTAAGCGTGGTCGAGGCAGCAGAAATCCGGATGCCGTTCATCTCCAGCGTATCTGCGGCAGCACCGTTCACGGAATACCCCATGCGGGTGTAGGTCTCGATGATGCGCGAAAGCGGGAGCTTGTCCGACTGCACGAGCTGTGCAAAATAGGGATTGCAGCTGTTTTCGAATGCCTTTTGCAGCGTCTGTTTTCCGTGACCTTTGGATTCGTGGCAGTTGATACGCTGACCGCTGGCATTGAGCCACGAACCGGTGCAGTTGTATTCGGTTTTGTTCACCGCATCCACACCCATTGTCTCATATGCCGCGAGCAATGTGGAGACCTTCTGCGTCGAGCCGGGAACCGTCGGCAGAAACGCCTTGCAGAGCAGCGAGCCCTCCGCAAGCTTGTCGATATTGGCATAGCCGGCGGCAGGATCGACCGAAGGCTTGCTCACGCAGACCAGCACCTCGCCGGTTTTCCAGTTGTAGGCGATGGCAGTGCCGTTTTTCTTGCCGAACGCCTTGTAGACCGCGGTATTTGCGGCATGGGAAAGCGTTGTTTTCAGCGAAGTCTTGCCGCTGCCCTTGCCGTACATGAAGCTGTAATTCGCAAGCTCCTCCATATTCCGCGCAACGAGCGTATTTTTCATCTGTCCGCTGGTGTCGCCGATCACGTTGCCGATGTCTGCGAAATGTCCCGACGGGTAGCTCGAAAGCGCCTTTGTGCCGTCGAAGAGGACATCGCCGCTGCGGTCGTAGACCACACCGTAGGATGCCGCACCCGACCGCGTCATATATTCCGGCGATTCCTCCACGAGCGTGAAGCCCAGATAGATGAACGCACCGATGAAACCGATCAGCAGGAGCGTCGCAAAAACGCCTGCCCGCCGCATACTGCGCGGCGCGGAGATATCAAGCTCTGCCAATGTTTCAAACCCCCTTTCCTATTCGCATGAAATCAGGTATGCGGCAATGCCCGCGGGGGCTCCCCGCCGCGGAGATATCAAGCTCTGCCAATGTTTCAAAACCCCTTTCCTATTCGCGTGAAATCAGGTATGCGGCAATGCCCGCGGGGGCTCCCCGCCTTATTGATCCTGCGTCTGCGGGATCCAGTAGGAATGAAGCCCGTAGTTGACCACGCACGCGTTTTGGGGAACCTGCTTCAGCGTGTTGTACACATTTGCGGCGTCGCCCATCGCAAACAGCACCATCATCCAGATGAGCACCACCGCCGCAATATTAACCGCAGTATCCAGTGCATCTGCTGCAAAGAGCCACACAATAAACGGCAGAATCCCCAGAATCACCATCGGCGCCAGCGAGAGCACAATAAACCGCGCTCTGGATACAGGCGCATTGCAGTAGCAGAACCATGCGCCGTTGGAACCGTAGCGCCAGATCGTCTTTTTGGCGCGGCGCGGATAAAAGAGCGCGTGGATCGTTTCGTGCGCCGCTTTCAGGAGAAAGTAGACGACCACCGCCGCAGCTGCCACACATACCGTGTGCAGATCAAACGAAAGGTGCCGCCCCTTTTCCATATGCTCGATCCGGATGATCGTGCCGATCATCACCGGGATCAGCACCGGCATGATCACAACAAACCCCAGCTTGAACAGCTCGTTGAGATCCTCGCCCTCATCAAACAGCACGGCGCCTGCGGGCAGTTCCGCACCGGCGGTCAGGTCGGCTTCCGTTTTCATTTTTCCCATAAAGCGAATGTTGGGCATCCGATCGCCTCCTCAGACTTTCCGGAGAAATTCCGCGATAAAATCAGGCTGCTGCTTTTTTCTTCTGTGTCAGAACGGGCGCCTGTGCAGCTTTCAGGAAACCCGCCAGTATACCGCATGAAAGCATTGAGCTTCCGCCCTGCGAAATAAACGGCAGCGTGACGCCCGTGAACGGGATCAGATTGCAGGAGCCGAAAATATTCAGCGTCATCTGCACCATAATGACCGCTGCAACGCCGATCGCCAGTCCGGAATGGTAGTAGCTTCTCGGCGGCACCGCCAGCATCGACATCGGCAGGAACAGCACCAGGATCACGGTCATCATGCCCGTGAACAGTCCCCATTCCTCGCAGATGCTGGAAAATACGATATCCGTGTTTGAGGCAGCAACATTGTGGAGCGTGCCGTTGCCGGCGCCCTTGCCGAACCAGCCGCCCTCCGCGATCGCCACCAATGCTTTCACCTGCTGATAGCCGCTGCCGGACATATCCGCCCAGATATTCGTATGCAGACGCTCCTGCACGTAGGCAGGTGCCAGATTCCATGCCGCGATGCCCGCACCCACGGCGCAGACTGCCAGAAACACGATCAGCCGGAAGGACATCTTCTCGCGGAGATAGTAAAACCGCAGGAGCATCCCGCAGCCCGCGACCGCCACGAAGGTCGGGAGCGAACCGAGATCACGGCAGTACCACTGCAATCCGGCGATCACCACCGTGCAGAGGATCAGCATGAGGTTGTCCGGCACAAAATGAATGCCCCAGAGCGTCTTTTTATGCAGCTGTGTGCTGATGGAGCTCGCCGCGATCAGCACGAACACCGGCTTGACGAATTCTGAAGGCTGGAGCGTGATAAAGCCGAGGTCGATCCAGATGCCGCGGGAACCGGTCAGCGCAAAAATGGCGCCGACGAGCAGGAAAAAGCAGATATACCAGAGCGGTTTCAGTTTTTCGGCGCGGTACGGATTGCGCACAAGCAGATAGGAGATCTGGCACATAATGAATGCGCCGATGCCGAAAAGAAAATGCCGCAGCGCAAACTGCAGACCGCCGAAACAGGACTGATAGATGGTGCTCATGCCCATCACAAGGAGCATAACCGTGTCGACCGTGCAGGATTCGCGGTGAACGAACTGCAGAACGATCGAGCCGACGAGATCCGCCGTGAGAATATAGCAGCCGATCTTCAGCACTTCTGTCGTAAAACCAAAGGAAAGCGCGACCAGCAGCAGCATGACCGTGTGCGCGATCAGCACAAGCAGCAGCAGGAACGGATGAGAGATCGTTTTGGAGACTGCCATCAGGATTCCTCCTTTTTGCCCTTGATCACGGTGAACTTCCGCTTGCCGATGACGATCACATCCGAAGTGTGGAGCACCCGCGGCGCGGTGATGCGCGTACCGTTGACCGTCACGCCGTTTGCGCCGCCCAGATCCTCAATGCGCCATTTGCCGTTGGAAAGCGAAATGAGCGCATGAAAGCGGGAAATATCGGCATCCAGAAAGCGGATATCCGAAGCGGGATGCCGCCCGATCACGACCTCCGCCGCACCGAGCGGGAACACATCCTCCCCGCATTTGAGCATGAGCGCGTGTCCCTCCCGCGTCCAGAGTGCATCGCCGTGGGCGCGTTCGCGGACCGCACTCACCAGAATCATCAGACCGCAGATATCCACAAAGATCACAGCGATCGCCGTCAGCAGTTCCCGCATATTGGGGTACTGCGCAAAAAACTGCGATAGATCCATATTGTCACATCCCTTTTTGTTTTTGTATCAATATAGTATACCACATAACCGCATACACTGTCAAGCGCCGCAGCCGCGCCGTTTTTTAGTTATTTCTTAATTTAGTGATCATCAGGCGAACGCGTTCCCTTGCTGCGCGTTTTTGTGATGGTTGACAGATGCAGCGAATTATGCTATAATAGTGCTGAATGTTAAAAAGAAAGAAGGCTGCCGTTATGCGCCGAAAGACTGAATTGATCGTCATGCTCACTTACGACGATCTCACCGTGAAGAACGCCGCAGAGATCTTTGAGGAATGCAAGGATACCCCCGCCTCGATCTGGGGCTTCAAGGAACAGCCCCTCCCGCTGCCGGACATGCAGGCACTCTTTGCACGCATGAAGGAATGCGGAAAAACCACTGCGCTCGAAGTCGTCGCCTATGACGAGCCCGCCTGTATCGCAGGCGCAGAGACTGCCGTCCGCTGCGGCGTCGATATCCTCATGGGAACCTGCTTTTATGATTCTGTCGCAAAGATCTGCAAGGAAAACGGGCTCCGGTACACGCCTTTTGTCGGAACAGTCTCCGGCAGACCGTCAGTTCTGGAGGGCAATGCGGAGGATATGCTCGCGGAGGCGAAATTTGCCCTGTCTCACGGTGCCGACGGCATTGACCTGCTCGGCTATCGCTACACCGGCGACGCTGCCGCGCTGAACCGCCGCATCGTATCCGGACTGGATGCCCCCGTCTGCATTGCGGGCAGCGTCGATTCCTTTGCGCGGCTCGATGAAGTGCTCCGCACAGCACCGGACAGCTTCACCATCGGCAGCGCACTCTTCGACGACTGCTTCGGCGGCAGCATCCGGGAACAGATCGAAAGAATCTGCGAATACATTGACAGATTCGGAACAGGAGAGACATCATGATACGCAGGCTGCTTCCGGACGCTTATGCCCCGAGCGTCTTTTCCATCGACTACAGAATGCTCCGGAAAATGGGCTTCCGCGCACTGATCTTCGATATTGACAACACACTCGTACCGCACGGCGAATCCGCAACCCCAAAGATCGAACGCTTTTTCCGTTATCTGCACCGTCTCGGCTTTCAGACGATCCTCCTCACGAACAACGATCAGGCGCGGACACGCCGCTTCCTCAAGAATATACAGACAGATTATCTCTGCGATGCCGCCAAGCCCGATCCCGTCGGCTTTTTCCGTGCCGCAGAGCGTCTGAACTGCGACGCAAAGGAGATCGTCTGCATCGGCGACCAGATGTTCATAGATACACTCGGCGCAAACCGTGCAGGACTGCGCTCCATCCATGTGCATTACACCGTAAAGCCGAACGAAAAGCAGATCGGCAAAAAGCGCTATCTGGAATACGCCATGCTCGGCATCCGGCATTTTCTTCCTGAACAGTTTCACACGCTCGACTGCGCTGTCCGCCGTACCGAACACGAATCGCTGACCGAACGCTTCCGGAAATTCCGGCGCGGCGATATCCTCTTCTGTGATATTTCGCCTGCCTGCTACTGCATCTCTGAGCGCAAGGAGATCCTCCTGCGCGATATGCAGAATCTCCGCGCACATATCCGTTTCGCAGAGCATCAGTCCGAAAACGAGCTGCCCTGCACGGTCTGGACAGAACACGGCAATCTCATCAAGCGCGGCAACGGAATTGATCCCGTTCTGCAGCAGAACAAGGCGGAAAATATCGCGCTCGCCGCAAAAACGCTCGACGGGCTGATGATCCGTCCCGGCGAGACATTCTCCTTCTGGCACACGGTCGGCAACACCACCAAGCGCCGCGGCTATAAGGACGGCAGAATCCTCGCAAACGGCATCCTGATGCCCGGCGTGGGCGGCGGACTCTGCAATCTCGGCAATACCCTGCATCTGCTCGTGCTTCACAGCCCGCTGACCGTAACAGAGGTGCATTATCACTCCGACGCGCTCGCGCCCGATCACGGCAAGCGCGTTCCGATGAGTGCAGGAACATCCGTTTCGTACAATTATATCGATTTCCGCTTCCGAAACGACACCGATCAGCCGTTCCAGCTCTCGGTAAAGGTGGAGGGCGAGGAAATGTACGCGGCACTGCGCTGTCTGCACCCGATCCCCTACGACTACGCAATCACCGAGGAGGGGCATCATTTTGAAAAAGACGGCGATACCTATTACCGCGTCTCGAAAATCTACCGCGAAACGACCGATCTGCGCACCGGCGAGGTGACCGACAAGACGCTCATCCGCGACAACCGCTCCGAAGTGATGTTCGATCCGGCGGAGATCCCCGCAGAACTGCTCACACAATAACTGAAAGCGCCCGATGCGCGTTGCTGTCTTTTCACAGACCGAAACGCGACTCGGGCGCTTATTTATATAGTATATTATATGCGGTAATGCCCCATCTGCCTGTTCAAATGATTTTCTGAAATGATTGCATTTTCAAACTGAGTGTGATATAATAGATGTGTATACCTATTCAGCGCCCAGTTGAGAGGAGATGTGTTTCATGAGCAGATATTTCCGGCATATGGCATCGGCGTTCCGTTTCCTGATTGCTGCGGTCATCACCCTGACAGCAGTATCCGGCAGCTTTCCTGTCTCGGCAAACTTTTCCGACATGCCCGTCAGCAGCTACTACGCCTCTGTGCTGTACAACAACACCAACGGTCTCCCCACCTCCGAAGCAAATTCCGTTGCTGCGGACGGTGACGGCGCGATCTGGATCGGCGGTTACGGCGGTCTCGTCCGCTATGACGGCAGTCACTTTGAACGCATGGATTCCACGACCGGTCTCTCCAGTATCGTCTCCCTCTTCTTCGACAGCCGGAACAGAATGTGGGTTGGCACCAACGACAGCGGCGCAGCGGTCATGATCGGCGACAAGCTCAAGAAATTCAACCGCGAAGACGGCCTCTCCTCGCTCTCTGTCCGCTCGATTGCAGAGGACAGCAACGGTACTATTTATATTGCAACGACACAGGGCATTGCCGCCGTGGATAACGACCTGATCCTCCGCCGGATCGACGCTCCGCAGATCAACGAGGAGTATATCCGCGACATCAAGACCGGCTGCGACGGTGTGATTTACGGCGTCACTATGTCCGGTGCGGTCTTCACCCTCGAAAACGGGGCGCTCTCCGGCTATTACAGCAACAACATGCTTGGGATTTCCACTGTCCGCGCAATTCTTCCCGATCCGAATGCCGCAGACTATGTCTACATCGCCACAACCAGCAATTATCTCACGCATATCCGGCTCAGCGATCCCCAGAATAAGGAGGTCATGATCCACACCGCACCGCTGAACTATATCAACGATATTGCAATGTTCGGCGACACGCTCTGGCTCTGCGCAGACGACGGCATCGGCTATCTCGAAGACAACGCCATTACCAAACTGAAGGATTGTCCGCTCACCACCTCCATCGAAGGCATGATCGAGGATTATCAGGGCAATCTCTGGTTTGCAAGCTCACAGCAGGGCGTCATGAAGATCGTCTCCAACCATTTCGCGGATCTCTATCAGCATTATCCGCGGCTCAAAAACGTGGAGGACGTCGTCTATGCGACCTGTCTCTACCACGATATGCTGTTTATCGGCACGAAAACGAACGGACTGCGTGTGCTGACTGCCTCGGAGGAGGTTCTCTCCCTCCCTGTTGAAAAGGTTTGCTGTGCAGCGGGTTCGATTGCTGAAAACACCGATCTGCTCACATTTTTCAGCGAGACAAGGATCCGTTCCATCGTGCGGGACAGTCAGGACAGGCTCTGGTTCTCCACCTACGGCGACACCGCACTGATGCGCTACGACGGCAAAACGCTCTTCCGCTTCAATCAGCGCGACGGACTCCCCTCCGACCGCATCCGCACGGTCGTTGAATGCAAAGACGGCTCTTTCCTCGTCGCAGGAACGGGCGGTCTCGCGGTCATCAAGGATGACAAGGTCACGAAGGTCTATCACGAGGATGACGGCATCGGAAATGTCGAGATCCTGACAGCCGTGGAAGCCGAAAACGGAGATTATATCCTTGGCACGGACGGCGGCGGCATTTACGTGATCCATGAAGGCATCGTTTCGCATTACGGGCTCGAATCCGGACTGGAATCCGAAGTCGTCATGCGCATCAAGAAGAATACGAAGCGGAATATTTACTGGATCATCACGAGCAACTCCATCGCCTATATGGACGAGAACAACACGATCCGCACCGTGCATGGATTCCCTTATTCCAACAATTTCGATATCTACGAGAACAGCCGCGACGAACTCTGGGTTCTGAGCAGCAACGGCATCTATGTTGCAAAAGCGGAGGATCTGCTCAAAAACGGCGAGATCAAGACAGATTATTACGGCAGAGAAAACGGTCTGCTGCATATTGCGACAGCGAATTCTTACAGCGAACTGACTGCGGAGGGCAATCTCTACATCGCGAGCAGTACGGGCGTCACCAAGGTCAACATCGAAAAGCCGCTGGATGAATTCAAGGACGTCAATCTCTCCGTACCGTATATCGAGGTGGACGGCGAAATGGTTTATCCGGATGAGGATGGCGTCATGCAGATCCCCTCCTCCGCACGAAAGATCACGATTCACGCCTTTGCCTACAATTACTCGCTGATCTCCCCCTATATCACCTATTATCTCGACGGCTTCGACAGCATAGAAACGACCGTCAAACAGGGCGATCTTCAGCCCGTCGATTACACCAACCTCAGCGGCGGAGACTATGAATTCGTCATGGAGCTCATGGACAGCCAGAACAACGTGATCAAGACGCTCAAGATCCCGATCAACAAAGAAAAGGCGATCTATGAGATGCTCTGGGTGCATCTGCTCGCGTTCGGGCTGGTGTTCGGCGTGATTATCCTGTTCATGATCCTCTATCTGCGCCACCGGACGGCTGTGTACCGCCGGCGTGAGCAGGAACAGCGCGAACTGCTCAACGAAATCGTTGAGGCATTCTCCAAGGTCATTGATATCAAGGACAAGTACACGAACGGCCATTCCGCCCGCGTGGCGAAATACACGATGATGCTGACGAAGGAGCTCGGCTACGACGAAGAGACCGTTCAGCGGTTCTACTGCATCGCGCTTCTGCATGATATCGGCAAAATCGGCGTGCCGATGGATGTACTGAACAAGCCCGGCAAGCTCACGGATGAGGAGTATGCCGTGATCAAATCGCACTCCGAAAACGGCTATGAGATCCTCAAGGACATCAGTCTGCTGCCGGAGCTTTCGATCGGTGCAGGTGCGCATCATGAGCGCCCGGACGGCAAGGGCTATCCGAAGGGACTGCGCGGTGACGAGATCCCGCGTGTGGCACAGATCATCGCGGTGGCGGATACGTTCGACGCGATGTATTCCAACCGTCCGTACCGCAAGCGCATGAACTTTGAGAAGGCGGTATCTATTATAAAGGATGTCTCCGGCACACAGCTGACAAGCGATGTGGTGGATGCGTTCCTGAAACTGGTGGAGCAGGGCGAATTCCGCGCACCGGACGATCAGGGCGGCGGCACCGTGGAGGATATCGACAACATCCACGGCAAGCAGCGGCAGAACAACGGAGAATCCCCGCAAAACAGCACAGCATCCTGATGTTCAGGATTTCAAAAATACGCCCGGCTCATTCGGCTGTCCTCGCGGACTTCCGATACGAGCCGGGCGCTTCTTATAGATTGTATGCCGGAAACGCGAAACAATCAGATCTCAAAGTATTTCTTCACGTCTTTGATATTGCCGATAATCAGCAGATCGTCCTCGGGCAGGAGCACCATGTCCGGCATCGGCACGACCAGCTGTTCCGGCGTGCGCACTGCAATGATATTCAGGTGATGCTTCTTGCGGATATCCAGCTCTGCAACAGTCTTTCCCGCCCATGCTTTCGGCATGCGCACCTCATAGATATTCACATCGTGGTCGATCTGGAACACATCAAGAATATCATCCGAGGATTCCTTGATTGCAAGGCGGTTTGCGGTCTGCTTTTCGGGATACACCGTTTCGTCGGCACCGTTCCGCAGCAGAAATTTCTCCTGCACATCGTTCTGTGCGCGGGAAATGATCTTGCGTGCGCCGAGCTCCCGCAGCAGCGCCGTCGTTTCGAGCGAATTCTGGAAATTGTCGCTGATCGTCACGATGCAGACATCATAATCCGGAATGCCGAGCGAACTGACAAAATCTGCATTTGTGCTGTCGCCGATCTGCGCATTGGTCACATAGGGCAGGATCGCGTTGATGCGCTCCTCGCTGTTGTCGATTGCCATGATCTCGCAGCGCATCTTGCCCATGCGCTTTGCAATGTGGATACCGAACTGTCCGGCACCGATAATAAGTACAGATTTCATGTGGTTCCTCCCTTATCCGACTGTGATTTTTTCCTGCGGCAGCTTTGCGGTGTCATTGCCCGACGAGAACGCCGCATAGATCAGTGTCAGGCCGCCGACTCTGCCCGCAAACATCAATATCATGAGGATGATGTGCGAAGGCATCGAAAGTGAAGTGGTGATGCCGACCGTCAGACCCGCCGTTCCGAGCGCAGAGCCCGTTTCAAACAGGCAGGGGATCAGCGGCAGCGATTCGATCTCGCTGATCGCAATGCCCGTGGTCAGGAACAGCACCAGATACATGAACAGGATCGCGCCCGCTGTTCGGATGATATCCGTGGGAATCCGGCGCTTGAAGCATTCGACGTCGTTGCGGCGGCGGAATACGCTCAGTGCGGCAAGGAACAGCACCGCAATCGTCGAGGTTTTCATGCCGCCCGCCGTGGAGCCGGAGCATCCGCCGATCAGCATCAGCACGGTCATGAGCATGACACCCGGCTCATGCATCTGCGAGAGATCCGCAGTATTGAAGCCCGCCGTTCGCGCCGTGACCGACTGGAAGAAGGAGTGCAGTACGCGCTCCTGCATCGGCTGATCCGCGTATTCCAGAAAGAAGAAGAACACTGCCGGCACAAGGATCAGGATGCCGGACGTGACCAGAACGACCTTGCTCTGGAGACGGTATTTCTTGAAGTGGTGCTTGTTTTGCAGCAGATCATCCCATGTCAGGAAGCCGATGCCGCCCATGACGATCAGCAGTATCACGACGATATTCACATAAATATGGCTGCCGTAGCTGGTCAGCGACGAAAACGGCTCGCGCACGCCCATCAGGTCGAAACCAGCGTTGCAGAACGCGGAGACCGCGTGAAATACAGCGTACCAGATGCCCTTTACCGCGCCGAAATCGCGGGCAAAAACCGGATACAGCAGCAAAGCACCGGTCAGCTCGATAATGGCAGTGGTCTTTAAGATGAATGTGGTCAGCTGCAGGATGCCGCCCACCTGCGGCGCCGAGATGGAATCCTGCATCATGCCGCGGAACCAGAGGCCGATCTTTTTGCCGGACAGCCGCGCAACGGTCAGACCGATTGTGATGACGCCCATACCGCCGATCTGGATAAGCAGAAGAATGATGATCTGCCCGAACAGCGACCAGTGCGTCGCGGTGTCGCGGACAACGAGCCCCGTCACACAGGAGGCAGAGATCGACGTGAAAAGCGTATCGGCGAACGGCGTGACCGAGCCGTCATGCGAGGATATGGGGAGCATCAGCAGAAGCGCACCCGCTAAAATCATCCCCAGAAAGCCGAGACTGATCACGCGGAAGGAGTTTCGGTTCTGGATGCCGGGTTTGGAATTATCTTTTTTCATGGTTCATCTCCGAGGGAAAATTACCGCCGCTGCAAAAGGCGGCGCATCTATTATACCACATTTTCTGAAATTTTGCAAGGCTGACATTGCAGCAAACAAAACACGGAAACCCGCCTGCTGCGGATTTCCGTGTTTCATATATGGTGGACCCGGAGGGGATCGAACCCTTGACCTCCGCGTTGCGAACGCGGCGCTCTCCCAGCTGAGCTACGAGCCCATTTTGACTGCCTCATTATTATAGCACATCCGCCCCGAAATGTCAAGAGCTTTTTCACAGTTGTGCAAAATTCTTTTTTGGCAGTCCGCGCCCTCACCGGTATTTCATGCTCTCCGCGACGGCAAGGCGGTCGCAGCGCTCATTTTCGGGATGCCCCGCGTGTCCCTTCACCCAGTTGAACGTGACCTGATGCATCTCCAGCAGCGGCAGAAGCTGTTCCCAGAGGTCGACATTCAGCGCCGGTTTCTTGTCGGATTTCACCCAGCCGCGCTTCTTCCAGCCGTATACCCATCCCTTTGTCACGCTGTCCACAACATATTTGGAGTCCGTCGTCACCCGCACTGCACAGCGCCGCTTCAGCGCCCTGAGCCCCGCGATCACCGCCGAAAGCTCCATGCGGTTGTTCGTCGTGTTCTTCTCGCCGCCGGAAAGCTCCTTTTCATGCACCTTGCCCGCCGGATCCGTGAAGCGCAGGATCGCGCCCCAGCCGCCGGGGCCGGGATTGCCGCTGCACGCGCCGTCCGAAAAGAGCTCGACTGTCAGCAGTCCGTTTTCTATTATCATAATGTATCTCCTTACTGGTTGATCTCATGCAGCAGAAAGCAGCCTGCGTCGACATAGAGCTTCTGCCCCGTCTGCAGCCGGTGAAGCACCAGCAGGAAGCGCTCGTCCTCCTCCGAAAAATCGCCGCCGACAAACTCGTCCTCATTGAAAATATGGTACCGCTGCTGCGGCGCATAGCCCTTCAGGATTTCCGGATCGCAGCGCATCGGCTCCTCAAAATCCGTGTGCAGGATATGCAGTCCGTCCAGGATCCGGACAATATGCGGCGGACACGCTGCCGTCAGGAGTGCCGCCGGATGATGCGCGGAAAGATATCCGTATGTTTCAAGCGTCACCCATCCGTCCGTTTCATAAAGCACGAACCAGTTTCTGTCCAGTGTGTCGTCCTCAAAGCAGGCAAGCCGGTCATACGCATTCAGCATGGAATTCACCCAGTCAGCGTTGTAATTCATCGGCTGTCTGAGCGCTCTGCTGAAAAATGCTGTATAATCCTTCATCCGGCACACCTCCCGTCCGCAAAAAAGCAGCCGGTTTCATTATCGCACATAATCCCGCTGTTTGCAAGGGTTTTGGAATGGATTTGTGAAAAGTGACAAAAAAATGAAAAAAAGGGAAAAGTTGAAAAAAAGACTGGATTTCTATGTTCATTTGTGCTATAATAATGTTATATCCGGCGTATAGGGTCTCTATACCCCATAATCCGCGCCGGGAATACAGAATGGAGGTTTTTCCAATGGGCAAAAAGTATTGTTACCTCTTCTCTGAGGGTAACGCAAACATGCGCGAGCTGCTCGGCGGCAAGGGCGCGAACCTGGCTGAAATGACCAACATCGGTCTGCCGGTTCCGCAGGGCTTCACAATTTCTACTGAG
>JAFZPL010000190.1 GCA_017550355.1 Oscillospiraceae bacterium
TCTCATGCGGTTCACCTCCTGTCAGAGTTACGGGCTGTTCAGCAGATACAGCACATCCGGTTTCGCGCTGTCCTTGATCCGTTCAAAGTGTTCGCGCAGAATCGAATAATCCCGTCTGCAATAATCTCCAAGCAATTGCAATGCGGAATCCAAGATTCCATCATGTTGGCTCACGGTGACGAGTTCTTCCAGCATCGTGAAAATCTCCTCCTGATAGGGGAGTGTCTGCTTATAATACGGATCGAGATACCAGTCGAGCGTCAGCAAAAGACGTTCCGCCGCATCAGGATCAGCCCCGAACAGTACCGCACGAATAGCCGCCGTCCCCGTTTCTGCAATGCGTTTTTCCTCTTCTCCGGCTGTAATCATCATCGGATTTCCTCCATCGTAAAGCTGCCCGCATCAATATAGTTTTTCTGTCCGGTTTCCAGTCTGTGCAGTACCATCTGAAAGCGTGCATCGTCCGCGTTATAATCACCGTCCAGAAACCGTTCATCGAATACCGGTTTCGTGACATACTGCCGCAGAGTATTTTCATCACAGCACATCGGTTCATGAAGTTCTGCGCAGACGATACCGTTATCATGAAGCAGATTCCGCAATTCCGCCGGACAGTGTTCCGTCAGAAGTGCGGCCGGATATTTCACACACAAAAAGCCGAAACACCGTTCATACGGAACATGGGATTCCGGACACAGCCGATACCAGTTATTATCCGCCCAGTCGTCCCAGTCGCCGCACTGCAAACCGTTCTGTGCGTCAATCAGCGTCTTGATGTTGTCAAAATGATACTGCGCCTTTTGTTCGATTGCTTTTGCAAACAGTTCCGTGCAGTCCATATCAGCCGGTCAGTTCGCTGTAATTGCCGAGCAGTGTGAAGGAATCGCAGGAATGCTCCATTTCACATAGCAGACCGAGAATGCCATCCTGATGCAGATTGCATTCCAGATCCATGAAAAAGCGGTACGAGAAATTCGTGCCCGGAATCGGGAAGCTCTCCAGCTTGCACATGTTGATGCCCAGCGCAGAGATCTTTGCGATCATATGATAGAGTGCGCCCGGTGAATTGGCACAGTTGACCATGAGGCTCATGCGCTCTGCACCCGCGTACAACTGCGCACCTTTGGTAATGCACAGAAAGCGCGTGTCGTTGTTCGATTCATTCTGGATATCGTCGCTCAGAACGGTCAGATTGTAGAGCTTTGCGCAGCTTTCGCCCGCGATTGCCGCAACGGATTTATCGCCCGCCGCCGCTGCACGCTGTGCCGCATGCGCCGTACTCGTGCAGGGAATCACATCCACGCCCAGCGCCGTGAGAAATTTCGAGCACTGTCCCGCTGCCTGTTCATGCGTATAAACAGTCTTGATATCCTCTATTTTTGCGTCCGGCTGTGTCAGCAGAACATGCCGGATCAGCAGACGCACAGAACGCACAATGCTGATATCCGGTTCCCGCAGCAGATCGTAAACCTGACGCACAGAGCCCTGCACACTGTTTTCGACGGGCAGAATGCCGAACCGGCAGAGTCCCGCCTGCACCGCCTGTACGACTGCACGGAATCCGTTCATGAAAATAATATCGCCGCGCGGGAACAGACGGTCTGCCGCAACACCTGCATGACAGCCTTCCACGCCGGAGACCGCGATCCGTCCCTCCTGCGGGAATACTGCCTTTTCGCTGGCACACATCGCCGCAACACGCGCCGCCACATTTGTTGCGGGAATTAGCTGCGCCGCCTGCCGCGCACGGGACAGCTCCAGAATTGTACGGAACAGCTGGTGCGCGGAATTGCCGTATTCCTCGCCTGCACGCTCGCGCACCTTCATCAGGATCTCGCGCTCCCGCACCGGATCGTAAAGCGGCTTTGCGGTGTCGCGCTTTTTGATGTCCGCGACCACGTCGATGAGCTTCATCCGCTTGACGAACAGCTGAATCAGTTCACTGTCGATGCCGTCCAGCTGCTGCCGAACCTCTGATAATTCCATATAATTTCCTCCATTATGTATTTCCGACTTTTCTTTTATAAGAAACGCATTTATTCCTTCGCAATGCCTTTATATATCACGGGACAACGATAGCAGTCCTCGTTTGCCACGATGATCCGTTCACCGATCTCTATGTCCGGAAAATCTTTGCTCTTGCAGCATACATGTTCATAGACCTGTCCGTTGATCTCAATGTCACAGTAGAAAAACTTGTATACTGTTTCAGATAAGGTGAATTTGTGTTTGAATGTTCCGATTTCCGCTGTTTTTTCATACGGAAGATAGACGGAGCCTCTGCCTGACACTTTCGCGCAGCGGACCGTTTTCTTCGTGACAGTTCCGTAGCAGGCACATATTTCTTTTCGCTTCAGCGAATCGACTGACATCGGCAAGCCTAAGAATACAAGCACTAAAATGTAAAACAGCGGAAATTCCTGGTCGGAAATGAACGAACCGACGCTGGCAATCAACAGGATAACCGAAAAAACAGGAAAAAAGATTTTCAGCGCTTTATCTCCGTTTTTCTTTTGGATGCATTTTCTTTCATCCTCTGTTATTTTTTCTTCCTGCTGAGATGAAAGCGCTTCTAACTCGTTGTAATAAAGTATCATTTCCAACACCTGTCTTATAAATGCCTGTCGTTTGGATTCCGATTTATCACACATTTCCAGAAACGGGTTATTTTTTCGTTAACCGGAAGCTCTCCGAAATATGCCGCATAATCTCGTCGTCTGTCAGGGTATTATTCAATACCACGGAAATCCATTGCTTATGGTTCATATGAAATGCCGGATAAATTCCCTCATGTGCCGTCAATTCCGTGCGCATATCCGGATTGATTTTCAGATTGATGACATCCACCGGCGTTTCATCTCCGTTTTTCAGCAGCTTCTTCCGGCGGATGCGCATGATGAGTCCGAACCATTTCTTTGAATCCGTGTGCCGGAACACGCCCGAACGGTCGCCCTTCCACGGGAAATCCGGCGAAACCTGATATACGTCATGAATCGCCCGTGCAATGCGGTTTGCCTGTTCCGATGCAAATACCGCGTCGATGCAGCATGCCTTTGTGACCGCGCTGAGCAGTTCCTCATAAGCATAGCGCACCGCGTTCACGTAGGCGCCGTTAAAATGGTCATTTCGCAGCGGAGCATATTCCTCGCCGTTCATCAGATCAGTGACGCTGCCGGTCAGCACACCCGCATCCGAAACAAACAGCTCTGCACGGAACGCACCGTCCATAAAATCTGCCTGATATGCATATCCGCCGTCTGCCGCAGAAAAGCCGTATGCCAGCAGCTTATCCGGCACAAACCGGCGGTATTCACACGCCTTTTCTTCGATCGTCATCCTGTTTCAGATGTGATCCTCTGTCCGCGAAAGCAGCATATCCAGCATGACCAGCGCTGCCGCCGCTTCGATCACCGGCACGGCTCTCTGCGTGATGCAGGGATCATGCCGCCCGTGAATTTCCAGTTCCGCCGGCTGCATCGCCGAAAGTGAGACTGTGTCCTGCTTTGCCGCGATAGACGGCGTCGGCTTGATCGCAGCCGAAAAGACGATCGGCATGCCCGTTGTGATACCGCCGAGAATACCGCCGTTGCGGTTCGTTTTCGTTGCAATATTGCCCGCCGCATCTACACAGTAGGGATCATTCGCCGCACTGCCGCGCATATCCGCAAGCGCAAAGCCGTCACCGAATTCGACGCCCTTGACCGCCGGAATCCCGAACAGTACCCGTGCAAGCCGGTTTTCCATTCCGTCAAACATCGGATCGCCGAGTCCTGCAGGCATACCCGTCACGCAGCAGGTGATCACACCGCCGACCGAATCGCCCGCAGACCGCGCATCAAGAATCGCCGCCTGCATTTTTTCACCCGCCGCATCCGAGATCACCGGAAACGCCTTCGCTGCAATTTCGTCAAACAGCGCCGCATCCGGCTGCAGCGGGAATGCTTCGTCCGCTATGCCCGCAATCCGCGCAATATGCGCACCGACAAAGATATTCTTCGAGGCCAGGATCTGCTTCGCAATGCCGCCCGCCGCACAGACGGGTGCGGTCAGCCGTCCGGAAAAATGGCCGCCGCCGCGCATATCCGCCATGCCGCCCCATTTTACAAATGCGGGATAATCTGCATGAGATGGGCGGGGCTTATCGCGCAGTTCGCTGTAATCGCCGGAGCGTGTATTGGTATTCTTGATGGTGATGCAGAGCGGGAACCCATTCGTTCTGCCCTCAGTCACACCGGAGACAAATTCCGGAATATCCGGTTCTTTCCGGCTCGTGGAGAGCGCATTGTTTCCGCCCTGCCGCCGCTGCATGAACTGCATGAGCGCGTCGGTGTCGACCGGAAAGCCCGCAGGCAGTCCCTCGACCAGTGCGCCGATGCCGTTGCCGTGCGATTCGCCGTAAACAGACACGCGCAGATGTTCACCAAATGCCGATGCCATAGAATGCTCCTTTCAATATCTCATTGCAAATTCTTCGTAGAACTGGTACTCCTGTTCCGGTGTGGTTTCCCGTTCACAGAACGCGGAAATCTCCTGCTTCATGCTGTCATATACGCTTTCTGAACCGCAGAATGCTGTATGAACAAACGCGCCGGCAATGCCGCAGGTAATCGCAAACCGGTCGGGCAATCGTTCGAGTGTGATGCGGCAGCCGCCGGCTTCTTCATCGCGCAGAATCACGCCGCCCTCACTGCCGGTTGTTCCGATCGTTTCCAGTGACACCCATTTCATTTCTCTGCAATGCCTCCGAGCGTGCGGTAATCGGCAAAGAATCCAGGATAGGACTTATTGACCGCCTCCGCATCGGTGACCGTAACAGCGGAATCTGCGCCGAGCGCCGCGACCGCCGCCGCCATCACCATTCTGTGGTCGTTCATGCCGTTGACCGTCCCGCCGCGGATCGTTCCGCCGTAAACAGTCAGCCCGTCCGGATGCTCCTCACACCGGATGCCGAGCGCACGGAGCATATCCGCCGTTGCTTTCAATCGGTCGGACTCCTTCAGCCGCAGACGCTCCGCCTTCAGAAAATGGGAAACGCCCTCCGCATATGCCGCCCGCACTGCAAGAATCGGCAGCAGATCGGGAATTGCCTCCATTTCTGCGTCAAAGGGGCACAGTGTTCCACATGAAACAGTCACGTTTCCGTTCTGTTCGGCAATGTTCGCGCCCGCATCGCGCAAAATCGAGAAAATCGCCTTGTCGCCCTGCACGGAATCCATCGAAAGCCCCGACACCGTGATCTCCGTATCGGGCAGAATCGCGCCTGCTGCCAGCCAGAATGCCGCATTCGACCAGTCGCCGTCAACCGCCGCATTTTCAGGGCAGTACAGCTTCTGTCTGCCGCGGATATGGTACCGCAGCAAGCCGTTTTCGGTCGATTCGGTGATCTCTGCGCCGTATGCACGCAGCGTGGAGAGCGTCATATCAACATATGCGGACGATTGCAGCGGCGTGGTCAGACGGATTTCACTGTCCTGTTCGCAAAGCGGCAGCGCCATCAGCAAGCCGCTCAGAAACTGCGAGCTGATATTGCCCGCAATCTCATAGACACCGCCGGTCAGATTCCCGTTTGCGGAAAGCGGCAGTGCTGTTTTTTCAAATTGCACACCGTGCGCGGACATGGCATCCGTCAGCGTTCCGATCGGACGCTCCGGCAGTCTGCCTGCACCCGTCACCGAAATATCAGAACATACCGCCATCGCAACCGGTAAAAGAAAGCGCAGTGTTGAACCGCTTTCGCCGCAGTCCAGATCTGCATGTGCCTGCCGTTTGATCGGACAGATCTGCACGCCGTTTTCGGTCTGCGTGATCTCCGCACCGAGTGCCGAAAGGCAGCGCATGGTTGCAAGGATATCATCACAGTGCGGCGGACGGATCGGCAGAAAGCCGCCGTTTTCGGAAATCGCTGCACAGATCAGCTTTCTGTGCGCATCCGATTTGGACGGGATTGCATGCACCGTGCCGCGCAGCAAAGCGGGAGAGCACCGGACGATCATACCGTTTCCTCCGTTCCGTCCGCAAACAGCGCTTCCAGCGCGGAAAGCGGGATTTTCTCCATCCGGCAATTGCCGATTTTCTCCGGCAGAATCACCGTGATATCGTTCGCTGCCGCCTTCTTATCGAGCGCTGCGATTCTTGCCATATCCGCCGCAGAGTACGGCGCATCCACCGGCAGACTGTTCCGCGTCAGTGTATCCAGAATCCGCTTTGCATCCGCATCGGAAAGCAGTCCGCGCTTTGCGGCTGCCCGCGTCATAATGCCCATGCCCATTGCGACTGCGTGGCCGTGCGAAATGCCGAAATCGCTCAGCAGTTCGATCGCGTGTGCGGGCGTATGGCCGAGATTCAGCAGCTTGCGGACACCGTGTTCATTGGGATCCTCCGAAACGATTTTCGCCTTGTACGCAACAGACCGCATGACAATTTCCTGCAATTGCTCCGCCGCATTGCCCGTTTCAAATACTGCGAACAGATCCGGATCGCCGAGAATGCCCGTCTTGATCGCCTCCGCCGCGCCGTCTGCCAGTTCATGCGGCGTGAGTGTTTTCATGGTCTTTGTATCGCAGATCACGGCAACGGGCTGATGAAACATGCCCGCAAGATTCTTGCCGTGTTCGAGATTGACCGCAGTCTTGCCGCCGACAGATGCATCCACCGCCGCAAGAAGCGTGGTCGGAATCTGCGCAAAGCGGATGCCCCGCAGATAACAGCCCGACGCAAATCCGGTCAAATCGCCGATCACGCCGCCGCCCAGTGCGACAGCCAGATCGGTACGCGTGAGATGTGCTTCGCAGAATGCTTCCAATACCTCTGCAAGCGTTCCCATTGACTTGCTTTCCTCGCCCGCCGGAACGGTCTTGCTCGTCACGGTAAATCCGGCTTTTTCCAGCGACTTCGCCGCACGTTCCAGATACAGCGGCGCAACATTACTGTCCGTCAGGATCATCGCACGGCAGGGCTTCACGATCTCCGCAAGCATCTCCCCGATCGAATCAAGGATGCCGGAACCGGTCATAATCGGGTATGTATCCCCAAGCGGCGTGGTCAGAATTTGTTTATGCATACGTATTACTCCATTTCATTTTTTCGCCGGATGACGAGCAGTCTGTCCGCGCCCTTCTGAAATTCATATCCGGTCTTTTTTACAGTCACGGCATATTCTTTCTGATAATGTGCAATGACATCCGCTGTCAGTGCCGAATCCTTGCTGTCTAAATCACACAGCGGAAAAATGCGCACTTCCTTGCAGACACGGAGCATTTCGGTGATTGCCGCAATGTGAAAATCATAGCCGAGTGCCGTATAAAGCAGAAGAAAATGCGAGCTTAATCCGATATCAAACGCCCCGTCCGGATACGGCATCCGGTTCGGCAGTTCATGATAAATATACCGGCGTTCTGCTTTTCCTTGTGCATAATCGGCGAGAAAATGCCGCATTGCCGCCATCCGGACGGCTTCCAGTTCATCAAGCGTTCTGATTCTGTCCCAGACATAGTTATCCTTGTTTTCTGCCATTTGCTGCATCACGGTGTCACGTACTTCTTCAATGCGTTTTTCAAGCTGTTCTTCGGAAAACTGATAAATCGGGTCAAACGATGTGACCGAAAAACCCGCTGCCGCCGCTTCCGCATTGAAACTCGCGGGACCGTCGCCGAAACCTGCAATTTTCTTTTGCAGATCGGTTTCATCCAGCAGGAACATTTCGCGATATTCCGCCATCGATCTGCCCCACGGGACAACACTGTTCAGTTCAAACGCCATGTGATTTCTCCTTCGCATTTCCGATGGGAAAATCATTTGAGAAATGGGGAGCTTTCGCAGACTTTAAAAGCCGTCGCGCAGCGACACCGCAATTTCTCACTTCTCATTCCTCATTCCTAACTTTTTCAGTTGCCGCCTGCGGATGCTTTTGCAATTCTGCCCTCTTTGAGGCATTCGCAAAGTGCTTCCGCGTCGTTGTTTTCGAGCGCCTCCAGATACGGTTTCAGGTTGTCGATCAGAATGCGCAGCTCGTCCGCCAGATATTCGCGGTTATCAAGCATCAGTTCCGTCCACATCTTTTCGTCCAGACGGGCGACTCTTGTCAGATCGCGGAACGAACCCGCCGAAAATCCGCGCCGTTTCTGTGCGGTCGGGGATTTGACATACGCGCCCGAAACAATATGCGCAAGCTGCGATGTATACGCAATGATACGGTCGTGCTCATCCGGCGTGGAAAACGTCAGATTCGCAAAGCCGATATCCGTGAAGTAATTTTTCAGCATTTCCAGCGTCTGCAAATCGACGGTGTCGTCCGGCGTCAGAATCATGGATGCACCTTCATAGAGCGATTCCGTTGAATTGACAAAGCCGCCCGTTTCCTTACCCGCCATTGGGTGTCCGCCGACATATTTATAGCCGTGTGCCGCGGCAAGCTCCGCCATCTCTCCAACGACTGCCCGCTTGACGCCGCAGATATCCACCAGCACGCATTTCGCCTTGCCGAGCGTTTCCGCGTGTGCCTTTGTCCACGCAATCGCCGCGCCCGGACGCAGTGCCGTGATGACCAAATCGCAGGTTTCGAGGAGTTCGTCGGTCAGTGCGGCATCCATCGCGCCGGTCATGCGGGCGAACATCATCACTTCCGTATCAAGGTCATATCCATAGACTGTATGCAAAGTACGGCTCTTGGTTGCCTTTGCGTAGGAACCGCCGATCAGGCCCAGTCCGATAATTGCAATATTCATGATTTCATCCTCCAAGCTGTCCCAGATTTGTTTTCTGCCTGCATCCGCAAATGAGAATGCTCCAGATAATACCATTCTCTGCGGAACGGCTGTGCCGCGATCCGCAGAATATCTTCCCTGTCGAAAAACGGAATATCTTCACAGAACAGCAGTACATCCGGATTTTGTTTCATATATTCAGCGGCAAACTCCAGCA
>JAFZPL010000191.1 GCA_017550355.1 Oscillospiraceae bacterium
ACAGCCGTTCGGAAAGACCGTTCAGCCGTTATAATCATAGAACAGTTCGTCCATCAGCTGATCAAATTCGCGTCGGTTTCCGAAAGCTGCTTTCAGAAACGCACCGGCATTCCGGAACATCAGCTTAAAATAAAGCCAATCGCCCAGATCGTCATATTTTCGTGTGGAATTGATCAGCAGATTCTTCCGGAGTACGGTATATTTCTTTCCGCGCCGTTTCCCGTAAGCCCTGAGCGCCTTGGCAGTCGCAATATCCTCCATCACCTTTTTTTCCGAGAATCCGCCGATTGCCTGAAATGTCGATTTCTCCGCCCAGAAAATACCGCAGTAAAGCCCGGTGACAGAAAACGACAGCCGGCACAGCAGATCATTCAGCAGCAGCGGGAATGAATACCGCTCAAAGCGCATGGGCGCACCGCCGCCGATATATTTTCCGGTTTGCAGCAGGTCAGCGATCTCCTTGACCGTCCCCTTCGTCATGCGGTTGTCACAGTCGATCGTAACGATCACATCACCGTGTGCAGCCGCAATTCCCGCATTGCGCACTTTCGCAATGCATCTGTCCTCATTCAGAAGTACCACTGCACCGTTCTTTCGGGCAATATCCGCCGTGCGGTCTGTGCAGCGGTTGCATACCACGATGATCTCAACCTCGCCGCCGTAATACCTTGCCGCACGCCGGACGGATCGCAGGCATCTTGCAACGTATTGTTCTTCGTTATGTGCCGGGATCACAACAGTGACCGTTTTCATCCCATCATCCCTCCCCTGCTCATTCATCGTAGCCGGATAATTCTATTATACAGCAGATTCACAGAAAAGTAAAGGGTGCTGCTTGATTTTTCCGCAGTAATATGCTACAATAGAAACGAGAATATCAGGAGGGCGCGCTATGAAAAAACTGATCTGTATTCTGTGTGCGGTATGCTTCAGTCTCGCCGTACCGTTCCACGCCGGAGCGAACGCAGCCGGGGCGGACAAATCGCCGGTATTCAGCGCGACATTTCTGCAGAACTGGCTCTGCCGCGACTGGACGCAGGAACGCTGGATCCGGGAATTCAGTGACGCGGAAGATGCAGGATTCGACGCAATTATTTTGCAGTCTGTCTATGATATTGTACGCGGCAGCTGTGCCGCAGGCGGAAACGAACAGGATGCCGCCGCATATCCGACGGCAGAAAGCTTCTGTATGTTCCCCTCACAGCAGACTGCAGACTATCACTCCGCGCAGAACAGCGGCGATGCGCTGCAGCTTGCATTGGAGGCTGCGAAGGAAACCGGTATGCAGCTTTGGATCGGCACGATCAATGACGATCTCTGGTGGAAGTACGGATGGGGCATTCCGGAAGGCGGATATTTCAAAGAGTGGAGCGTGTCGAATGCCGCACAGTGTGCAGCGCTGATCAGGGAGATCTGGACACGGTACGGAAATGAATACGGCGGACAGATCGCCGGCTGGTACTATGTCAACGAGATATGGAATCTCGACGCCGCCTGTGACGGCAGTGACTGCGGAGCCTATGCAGAAATCATCCGCGATAACATCCGCGCATCGGTGCAGGCTGTCGCGGAATGCTGTCCGGAAAAGCCGATCCTGATCAGTCCGTTTTATAACCCGGATATCTCATCGGCTGCGGGCTATACCGCGTTTCTGACTGAGGTTCTGCGGGAATTCCGCCCGATTGACATCTATGCAGGACAGGACGGCGGCGGCAAGGAATATCCGCCGGCTGTCATCCGGGAATGGACGCTCGCTCAAAAAGAAGCGGTATCCGGCAGGATGCGGTTCTGGATCAATCACGAGTGCTTCAACGCGGATTTCTCTCCCAAATCGATCGAAGCACTGCGGGAAAACTACAACGCCGCAGCCGATCTCGCAGACGGGCATATTCTCTTTTCCTGGAATCATTACTATGCGCCGAATTCCGAACTGAACGCACAGTTCCGCGCGTTTGCGGCGCAGCGCATTCCCGGTGATGTCAACGCCGACGGTGTATTCAGCATATCTGACGCCGTTCTGCTGCAAAAATGGCTGACCACAGAGCCGAAGACAGCATTGTCTGACTGGCAGGCTGCGGACTTTTCTCATGACGGCAGACTGGATGCCCGTGATCTCAGCCTGATGAAACAGTCCTTACTTACAAACAAAAATCTGGAGGTACTATGAATCTTCCGTTTACCGTAACACAATCCGAACTCTCAGACCTTTTGCTCAATCTGTCTCCGATCCGCCCTGTGTTTATCTGGGGCGCACCGGGCATCGGCAAATCCGCACTGGTGCAGCAGTTTGCCGATGATGTGGGTATGCCCTGTGTCTCGCTGCTCGGTTCGCAGCTTGCTCCGGAGGATATTATCGGAATCCCGCAGATCAAGGGAGATACTTCCGAATTCATCCCGCCGAAAATGATTGCGCAGAAGGAGCCATACGTTCTCTTTCTGGATGAGCTGAACGCCTGCTCTCAGGAGGTACAAAAGGCATTTTACTCCCTCATTCACGAGCGGCGCATCGGAGAATACCATCTGCCAAAGGGCAGCGTCGTCATCGGCGCAGGCAATCGTTCTCAGGACGGCGCCATCGTCAAGACCATGTCCACTGCGCTCATCAACCGGATGTTCCACGTTCAGCTCAAAGCCGATCCGCAGCAATGGATCAACTGGGCATATGAAAACGAACTGCATTCCTGGGTGATTGACTACATCACACAGCGGCCCGATCACCTGTTTTCCGAGCCGCCAAAAACCGAGGAGCCTTACTCCACACCGCGCTCATGGCATATGCTCTCGGATGCGCTGAAAGAATACGGCGCAGGGATCAAAGAGATACCGGAGGCAATGCTGCGTGTGCTGACATACGGTTCTGTCTCTGCAAGTCACGCGGGAATGTTTCTCGCCTTTGTCAAGAACCTGGAGAACAAGAATCTTCTGAGCCAGATCATCAAAGGGGATGCGCGCTTTCCGTCCGATCCCCAAGACAGGGATGTGCTGTATTTTGTGGCACAGTCCTTCCGGGCTAAACTGCTGATGGAACTGCCGGAGGATAAACAAAAGCTCGACAAGAACGCACAATATCTCACGCACCGCGCAAAAGCGCTCATCAAAGATCTTTCGCATATCAGTTTGGAGCTTGCGCAGATGATCGTCTCCTCAGATGACAACCGGGTTCTGCCGGAATGGTTCATGGTGGAGATCGTCCGCGATCTTCCGAGACTCATCAAAAACGATCGGTAATATGGCAAAAAAGAAAAACGAAACGGTCATTCCGAGAACGGAACAACAGCTTCGGGACGGAATGGAACTGATACACCAGCACCCGCTGTTCGGTCAAATGGATTGCGGCGG
>JAFZPL010000192.1 GCA_017550355.1 Oscillospiraceae bacterium
CAGCTCCGGCTTCCGTTCCTACAGCACACAGAAGGCGCTCTACGATAAGTATGTCAACCGTGACGGCAAGGCGGCTGCGGATCGTTACTCCGCACGCCCCGGCCATTCCGAGCACCAGACCGGCTACGCAATGGACATCAACATGGCATCCACCAAGTTTGACAACACGCCGGAGGCAAAATGGCTCGCTGCAAACTGCTGGAAATACGGCTTCATCATCCGCTATCCGCAGGGCAAGGAGAGCATCACCGGATACATGTACGAATCCTGGCACGTCCGCTGGCTCGGCAAGGATCTTGCAAAGAAGGTCTTCGACAGCGGTCTGACGCTGGAGGAATATCTCCATATCGACTCCGTTTACGCAACCAACTGAACAAAACGAGCCCCCTTGCTTCACGCGAAGCAAGGGGGTTTTTTATCGGATCGGTATGACGGCTGCCAGAATCCCCGCGCAGACTGCCGCCGCCAATGCAAACAGTGCCACGCACCACGCAGGCTGCTGCGGCAGAAGCTCCAGCGCTGTTCCGGCAAACCACGCAAACAATGCGCCGCAGGCTGACAGCAGCGATGTGTGCCGGACGCTGCGGCGCATTTCCCTGTTCTGTTTCATGCTGCATCCCTCCCGATACATCATATGCGGCAAAGACGGATTCAGTGCAGACCGTCAAACACAGCCAGCCGTTTCGTGAAATAATCCGAGCCGTTCCGCGCATCAAATTTCTCCGCAAGCGCCTGCGAGGACTGCCGGAGCTCTGCGCTTTTACGGGAAAGAGCATCCGCATCGCCAAGCCCTGCCTTTGCAGCACGGTCAAAGAGCATCGACGCGCCGCGGTCGAAATAAAAGCAGAGATAAGGGTTCCGCGAGCCGTCTCGCAGTGCCTGCTGCTTTTTGATCCACTGCAGACCTGCCGCGGGATCCGTCCATGCATCATAGCAGAGCATCTTGCCGATCTCCTCCATGCGGAACCGGCTGCCGTCACAGCGCGGACGCAGCAGCTTTGCAAAGCGGTCGGCGCGTTCACGGTCGCCGTGCTCCATCGCATCCTCCAGCATGTAGCCATAGGTGGTGGATGGCGTTTCGTCGGTCTCCCATCCTTCGCGGAACACCTTTTCTGCCAGTTCAAACGCCTTTTCACGGTTGCCAAGCGTCAGATTCCAGAAGACCATCGAATCGTGCTCATCGCTGTCGCCGTCGCTCATCCGGTCGTGTTCCTGTGCCAGAAAATCCTCGTAATCGAGCCGCAGCTTGGCGCGGTCGGCGTAGGCATAAAATCCTGCACGCTTCTCGTAAAAGCTGCGGAGCGTGTAGCCGCGGTTCAGCAGACGCTTGCGATAATCCGAAAACCAGCGCAGGATCTGCATCTTTTCGATCTGATAAAACTCCGTCGTCGCTTCAAGGATCCATTTGTAAACCCAGAGGAGCGTATGTGCGCTGCGTTCGTAAATCTCCTCGTCGGAATCCGCGATCTGCAAAAACTGCGGAAAGTCGATCAGCGCCTGATAGCGGTCGCCAGAAAAAACGGATTCCTTGATGAGTGCATGGTGAAACCAGAAATTGCCGTAATTGTCGTTGTGCAGTTCAGCTTCGGACGCTGCCTTGCGGATGGCGCGGAGTTTTGCGTCACCGGACGCCATCCGATTGATCTCATCCCACAGCTGATCAAAATCGTATTGTTCCATTCCCTCTCCTTTCACTCCGTGCTCCATGTGAGCAGATTGAGCAGATCGCGGTTGAGCAGCGACATTTCATGTCTGCGCATCGGATAGCCGCCGGTCATGAGCGCCTGCACATAGAGGATCTCAAGGCAGCATTTGAGCCGTTCTTCATCCTTCACCTTCATCAGGCGGCAGATCAGCGGATTGTCCGAATTGAGATACAGCCTTGCCACTGCCGTTTCGCTGTATTCCTCTGCGAATGCACCGAGCATCCCCTGAAAGAGCTCCTGCGCGGTTTCAATCGAGCGCTGGATATCACGCAGCAAAAGCGCATCGTCATTGACTGTGTAGAGCACAGGCAGCTCCGCCGGCGCAAACCGCTTGAACGATGCCGAGCAGTCATACGGTGCAAGCAGCTCATTGCACTCCGCAAGCAGTCGCATCGCCTCGACCGGATCCTCAAACTGCGGCTTGTCCAGCATATTATCCAGACGCTCCGTTTTCAGCTGCGAGACGTCTGCATCGGGTTTCAGGAGCGTGATCCGTTCCAGAAGCTGGGAAATGTAGGTGTATCCGCCGTTCACGAGCATAATATCGCGTGCACGGGAGATCGCCGAAAGCTGCCGGAATTCGTCCGCGAACGCCGCATACATGATCGGCTGATCGTATTCGAGCAGGTCGCGCCCGTACAGCATGCCGTAAGACGTTTCAAACTGCAGATACGGGAAAAACGCACAGAACAGCGCGTCATCCTCGATCGCGACGGATTTGACCGCGAGCGAATGGATGCGGATGATCTGCTGCAAAAGCTGCGGATCGTGTGCGGAGAGCTTCTGCAAATAATTCGTGATACATTCGGAAAGCTCCTGTTTTGCCGCCAGAAGTGCATCGTTGACATAAAAATCTTCGCGGGACGCCGTCGGCTGGAGTCCCTTGGTGTTGAGGAAGCAGCGCACGAAGAATGCCCATTTCGGCAGCAGCTTGGAGCCATCTTCCGTAAGCAGCATATTTTTGAGATAGATGCGGTGTGTATGCGTCGCGGTAGCGGCGGTTTCATACGGAAGGATGAACGCCGCACCTGAGAAGAGTCCCGTGGGCGATTCCAGCGGGATATAGCTCAGGAAATGCTCACCGAACACGCTCTCGCCGAGCTCCATGACCTGCTGCAGCGGCGTATCGGCAGTCGGGAACGGCGGATTCAGCCGCTTCTGTTTGCCGTCCGCAATGAGGATGATGGGCTCCGGCAGCGGCAGACCGTAATAGCGCACAAGCTCGCTGATCTTTTCCGCATCGTAATACTGCTCTGTGTCCTTTTTGGCGGTCAGAATGATGCGCGTGCCGCATTCCGGCAGCATGTCACAAGGCGTGATGGTGTAGGTACCGTCGGGATTGCCGCGCCATTCCAGTGAACGGCCGGGCTCCGCCAGCGAACGTGTCTGCACGCGGATCACATCCGAAACGAGGAAGCAGGAAAGCAGTCCGATGCCGAACCGCCCGATATAATCCTCCTGCACCTTACCGCTGGTGAGATCGTGCTTGGAGGACTGCCCGATCACGGCGAGAAACCGGTGGATCTCCGCCTCGGTGAGACCGGTGCCGGTGTCGGTGAAGATCAGCGTATGATCCGGCATCAGCTCGATGCTGACCTGATTTCTGCCGGTCTGTTCGAGATATTTTTTGCGCTTTGCGGCGATCGCGTCCACGGCGTTCTGCAAAAGCTCACGGATAAAGACATCCGGCGAGCTGTAAAGATGGTTGGACAGAATGTCGATCATGCCGCCCAGATTGACCTGAAAGAGATATTCTTCCCGCTCATTCGGGGTATTCACAGTTACACACCTCCAGATGAAAATGGCTTGTAATACACGCAATGCGCATCACGGTTCAAACGGATACGCATTGCAAACACTATTAGGTCGGCTGTCCTGCTGCCTTTGCACGTTTTCGTTCGGCACGCCGGGCAGCTTTTTCACGCTTGACTGCATCCCTGTAGGCATCGTATGCCGCGCAGTAATTCCGGAACACGCGGTCGGCTGTTTCACCGTCGCACGTACCGCCGTATACAGCGCGTTCAAAGCCGTTCAGCAGATCCGTGAGATCCACGCCGAGGAATTTTTCCTGCTGCATGCAGACATCCCGCGCCGTTTCGCTCGGATCGGCATCCCACTGTTTTAGCAGCCGCTGCATTGCCGCCTGGACTGCCTCCGCATTGCGCAGCTTCTGAAAGCGTTTGCGGAACAGCTTTTCGCGCACGAGCGGCACGACCACGAACACCGCAAACAGCACAACGATCAGCACGCCGAGGAGTCCCAGACCGGAGAACTGCAGATTGGCGATCACGTTGTTTTTCGTTCCGCCGCCGCCCTGACCGCTGTTGCCCGCAGCCGTTGCATCAACCGTCACCCAGCCGTAGCCTGCGACATAGACCTCTGCCCATGCGTGACCGTGCTCCGTTGTGATGACGTAGCGATTCTCATCGCTGTCGAAATACAGATAGTAGTGATCCATCATCGCATAGCCCTGCACATTGCGCGTCGGCAGTCCGACTGCACGGCAGAGCTCCGTATACGCACCGGCAAAATCATAGCAGACGCCGGTCTTGTACTTGAAAAGGAAGGTCTCGACATTGTAATCGTTCGGGCGCGTGAATTCCAGCGAATACGTGAACGCACCGGACACCAGATAATCCCGCAGCGCTATGACCTTTTCGGCATCCGTCCTGCAGTCCTTCGTCAGCTGTTCGGCAAGCTGCCGGACAGAATCGGGCGTCTGACTGTTCACAGCGTTCATATAATCCTGCGCTTTGTGATAGGTACTGAGCGCATTCAGCACACCGGTGATATTCTCGTCTCCCAGCAGAGCATAATAGAGATCCGTGAGAAATTCGTCCCATTGTTCGCTGTCAACTGCATACGCCAGCTTCTGGACGGCTTCGCAGTTCATGTAATCCTGCGGCAGATACCTCACTGTATAATTACCGTTGGAAGCTGCATTATAGCGGAACAGGATCCCGTTCTGACTCATGTACGCCTTGATATCGCGGCCGTTTTCACGGTCGTCTGCAAATGATGTGATATACTGCGGCGCCGGCAGAACCAACGAGAGATTGGTGAGCGGCTGGACATCCAGTTCGCGGACTTCCGGCTCAGCACTCAGTGCATCAAAGCCGGTCAGTCCCCATTTCTCAGCAAAATCCGCATCCGTGCGGACTGCCTCCTGCACGGTCTTGATCAGTTCGTCAGGTCTCTGCTCCTCGTAGAGTGAGTAATACGACCGTGCCGCCGAGGTCCTGTCAAATTCTTCATCCTGCGGCATTGTGTCGAAGCTTCCCGCATACCATGTATTTTCGTCATAGTGGTAATTAGTGAAGGTACGCACACGCAGCAGAAGCGATTCTGAGGCCGTAGTGTAGTAGAGATTGCGCTTGAACGACTGCGCGTTGTAATCGCCGCCGTCTGAGGAATCCGAGAAGCCGCTGATCGCGTTCATCAGGTAATCGGAGAACTTGGAGAAATCCAGCATCCGGTCGAGCAGGGCACGGTCGGCGTTGACCTCCGGCTTCGGCACGATCAGCACGGCGATGGTCGCCGCAGTGATGAAAATACCGCAGGAACGGACAAACCGTCTGTCCAGGATCTCCGGCTTCTGTCCCGCAAAAGCGGACTTTTTCGGCGGCATCGCGAGTGTGCTTTCGGCGTTCGGTTCGTAGATCTGCACCACGACGCTGTCTTCGCCGTGCGCCTGCCTGCAGTACACCATGACCGCGAAATAACACATGAACAGAAGGATAATGGAGACGATCGGCATGGTCTCGTTCTCCTTCGCGTAGATCGCAAAGGGGAAGATCATCGTCATGAACGACATCAGCACGCGGTACCGCACCAGCGTGAAATAATACGTAATAAATGAGATGAAAAACGTAAAGAGCAGATAGAGCGCGATCGTGTAGCCCGCATAATCCGTCTGGAGAACCGACTGCGGCGTCAGGAACCAGACGAAGAAGCTGATCTGGTAATTGTAGTCCGACGGGCCTAAGATCGCGGTGTCATAGCCCGCCTGCCAGAACCACCGCGCCGTCAGCAGAAAGAGCAGACCGACCACACAGAAGATGATGCCGCCGATGAAGTTATGCTTCTTGACATAATCGAACAGCATATAGAGTCCGCCGATCAGCAGGACCGAGGTGACGATGATGACCGGCGTCCAGCTCGGCGCATAATGATAGAAGATACCGGAGATGATGGTCACGGCATACAGCAGCGGGATCCGCCGCGGCTGCAGCAGCCATCGCATGAGCGGCTTGCTCCGGAAGTCTGCGAGTGCAGTATTCATCGAATGAACCGCCTCACTTTCCAAAGATTTATTGTGCCTGTGTCAGCGAATGATCGGCGTTTGCATACCAAAGCGAGCCGTTCTTCGGCACAGGGATATTGCCCGCAGAACGCTGCAGCTGCTGCGGCGCCACGAGATAGAGCTCCGTCGGGCGCTGTTCCAGTGCGGCGACGGTCTCCGTGCTCGGATTCTGCGTGAAATAGAGCAGTACGGCACCCGCATCCTGCATCAGCTCCGGCGGCAAAACGGAGAGAGCAGCAAGCTCCTCCTCCTCCCGGAATCCGCCCTGCAGCAGTGTGACGGCTTCGACGGCAAGCTGTTCGCCGCTGTCGATCGAAAGATCGCTCCACTGTTGATTGCTGTCGGCATAGCAGAGATTGCAGGGATAGCCGTTTTTCGCGCACAGCATCAGAAAACCGAGTGCCGTTTCGATCAGCTCCTCCTCCATCGAGAAGCGGAGCTCCGGCTTCATCCGGATTTTGCTGCGCCGGAAATCCAGTACAACCGAAAGCCTTGCCAGCGAGACCGGCTCGTCCTTGCGCACCATCAGATGATGCCGCTTCGACGAGAGCTTCCAGTTGATGCGTTTGAGCGAATCGCCGGGAATATAGTCTCTGTGCTCATACCCCGGCACAGCCGACGCCGAAAAAACCGGCGTGGAATCGGTCTCCTCATCAGCGGCATTGACCGCCGTTGTGACCGCACGGAACATCGAGGTGTTTGCCTTGAGCTCCGGAATCGTGGGCATAATAAGCAGATTGCCGTTGATTTCCGGCTTGATGCGGAACTTGAACATGCCCAGATAATCCGAAAGCACGATCCCTTTCAGCGCAAGCACACCCACGCCGCAGTATTTCGGCGTCAGCGCGATCTCATACTGTGCCTTTTTCGCCGTTCCCATCGAGAGGCAGAGCGGGAGCGTATCCCGCAGAAGCTGCTTTTCGCGGTACGCTGTCCATTTCCGGTACGCACGGCGCAGCGCGGCATCGGTCGTTGAAAAGGGCGGCTCCTCCGGCAGATCGGCAGCATTCGGATTCAGCGGATCAAAATGCGCATCCGCATGAAACTGCATCCGCAGGAACGGAATGGGCAGCTTGGTATCCTTTTTCAGCTTGATGCGCACGGAGACCTGCTTGTTCTTTGCGGCAGAATCCGGCAGAACAAATTCCAGACGGATCTTTTTGCGCACAAGGAACGTCATCAGGAACGAGATCAGCGGCATGAAGATCAGAAACGCGATCATCATCACACCGATGCTGCCGTCCAGATAAAACGTGAAGATCAGCGCCAGACCGAACGCGGCAAGATATCCGAGCGTCATCTTACAGCACCGGATTCCATCGGCACGGAGACCTTGCTCAGCACATCGCGGATGATCGTTCTGGCATCGCCGTGCTGTGCCTTACCCTTCGGCGAGAGAATGAGACGGTGCGCGAGCACGCTTTCCGCCATCTGCTTCACATCATCCGGCAGCACGAAATCTCTGCCGGAAAGGAATGCATTCGCCTTCGCCGCCTTATAAAGCGCGATCGAACCGCGGGGAGATGCGCCGAGCGTCAGTGCGTCGTGCTTTCTGGTCGCGGCGACGATCTGCAGGATATACCGCTTGACTGCGTCGCTCACATGCACTTCCTCCACCAGCTTCTGGAGCGCAACGATGTCCTCCGGATGCAGCGCCGCCTCGGTGATATTGTCGAGCGGATTGTGGCGCTCCGTGCGGGAGAGAATCTGCATTTCCTCGTCCTCCGTCGGATATCCCATGCTCACGCGCATGAAGAATCTGTCCATCTGTGCTTCGGGCAGATGATATGTACCGTAGGTCTCAACGGGGTTCTGCGTTGCCAGTACCATGAATGGCTGCGGCAGACGGTGTGTTTCGCCGTCGATAGAGATCTGGTGCTCCTCCATGACCTCCAGCAGTGCGGACTGCACCTTCGGGGAGGCACGGTTGATCTCGTCGGCGAGCAGAAAATTGCACATGGCTGCGCCGGGGCGGTATTCCAGCTCAAACGTGGTCTGGTTGACCATCGAAAAGCCCGTGATATCGGAAGGCATGACGTCCGGCGTGAGCTGAATGCGGTTGAAGGTGCCGCCGATGGAACGGGAGAGCGCCGCCGCAAGCTGTGTCTTGCCGACGCCCGGCACGTCCTCGATCAGAATATGGCCGCCCGTGAGCATGCCTGCCGTTACACAGCGGATCACGTCGTCCTTGCCGACGATAACCTTGCCGATGCTTTCCTTGAGCTTGATGATTTGTTCGTGCATTGTAAACAGTATCCTTTCATAAATGAGATTGGATTTCTCTGGAATAAACAGGATGATACAACAATCCAATTTATATTATACCACAAATTGCCGAAAAATGCAAGTGCGGAACCATAGAAAAAGCGCGGGCAGGAGAAATATATTCCCCTGTCCGCATACGGTCAGATATCAATGATCGGCAGCTCGATCGGCTTGTTCGGGTTCGTCGGCTGTTCCGGTTCTGCCGCAGCATCGGCGATCGTTCTGCGGAGCAGGATCACATCCTTTAAATTGATATTTGCGTCGCCGTTGAAATCCGCGGCGGCTTCAGTCACGGAAACCTTCCAGCCTCCCGCAATATATCTGCGGAGAAGCACCACATCCTAGAGATTCAGCACACCGTCGCCGTTCAGATCTCCCG
>JAFZPL010000193.1 GCA_017550355.1 Oscillospiraceae bacterium
CGTTGCTGTCTCCATCACATCCGACAGCTCATAGACCTCATCAAGATAGAAGAATTCCGGTTCCTGCATTGACACAGTCAGATATACCTTCTCATATTCCTTTGCCGTAAATGTATCCGGCAGCCTGATCTGATGCCGATATTCCGAGATTCCCTCACAGAGCGCCGTATAGAGTGCCTTTTCGCGCTCGTTCAGCCGGCTGTATGGATAACGAAGCGCAGCATCCCCGCTTTCGAGACTGCTGCGCTTCTTTTCTTCCTCTTTATTCATCCCGGCGGCGGCAGCAACGATCGCAAGCACAAAGAAAAATGCAATGACGATATACATGATCATCCGAATCTGCCGATGCATGGTTCACGCCCCTTCCGTTTCGGGTGATTATTATACTATGTATATATCCGGATCACGGCGCGAAGCCGCTTTCCTCCGCGGGCTGCTTTGTCCGCTGCGCCTGAATCCGGCTGATCCAGTGGTCCTCGTAGGACAGCAGCGTGAACTCCACGCCGTCTTTTTCGACGGTGTGCCGTTCGCCCTCATTCGGGATGCGCCCGAGCAGATTGACCACATAGGCGCTCATCGTATCAAATTCGCCGTCCGCTTCCAGGCCGAGCATCGGCAGGATATCCTCCGGATCCGCTGTTCCCGCAATGGAGTAAACGCCGGGCGAAAGCTCGGTGCATTCCGCTTCTTCATTATCATATTCATCCTGAATGCTGCCGACGATCTCCTCAAGCAGATCCTCCATCGTGACCATGCCCGCCGTGCCGCCGTATTCATCGGAAACGATGGCAAGCTGCATTTTCTCGCGGCGCATCTTCTGGAAGACGTCGCGGCATTTTGCCGTCTCCGGGACAAAGACCGCAGCACGCATCACGTCCGTGACCGGATGATCCTGTGCCTTGCCGACCAGCGGCAGCAGATCCTTGACCAGCACGATGCCGACGATCGTGTCGATCTGATCCTCATAGACCGGAATGCGGGAGAATCCCTCCTCCGCAGCCAGATGCGCTGTTTCGACTGCGTTCGCCGTCACCGGCACCGCGACCATATCACGCCTGTGCGTCATCACATCGGAGACAGAAACATCGTCGAACGTGAAGATATTGTTGATCATTTCGCGCTGGCTCTCCTCGATGCCGCCCGTTTCGTTTCCGGCATCCACCATCAGGCGGATCTCCTCCTCGGTCACAACATCCACGCTGTCTTTGGCGGGAATCCGCGTCAGCATGCAGAACAGTGCCGTGATGCCGGACGCGACCGCCCAGAAAGGCGTCAGGATCAGCATCAGCAGCCGCACGGACGGTACGGAGATCCGAGAAAGACGCTCCGAGGCAATTTTGCCGACGCGCTTCGGATACATGTCCGTGACAGCGGCAAGCAGCACGGTCACGCCGAGGGAAAGCAGGAGTCCCGCGAGCAGTCCGCCCTCCGGAAAGGGAAACAGCACGCGCAGTCTGCCGCCAAACAGCGAATTGCACAGCACGCCGATAAACAGCGCAGAAAAGATCCTGTGCATCGTGAAGGAACGCCGCATCCGGCTGGGCTGGGAGATAAGGCGGTCAACTGCGCCCCATGACTGATCCTCCGCAGCACGCTGGTGGATCAGGGCATCGTTCAGCTCTGTGAGCGCCGCCTCGCATGCGGAATACCAGGCACGCAGCAGGCAGCAGACTGTCAGCAGGGCGATCAACAGCCATAATCGGTCACCGTCGGTAACCATTCAGACAATCAACTCCATTCAGGTTCTTAAAAAAATCTTATATCACCGCAGAAATGATACGGATAATATATCATTATACCGCATTTCCCGCGAATTGTCAAGCCGCAGCACAGAAATCCGGATAATGTCCTCTTTCTGAATACTTGACAAGGATTTCTGATTATGCTATAATAACTATGTATAATCCATTATCATGCGCATCCGTCAGACGCCCTGTTCCGGTGCGCTCAGAATACGAGGTTTCTGCGTATGACTCTCACCGAAACACAGCAGCTGATCGTTCTGTTCGGCGGTCTTGCCGTTGCCTATCTCATCTGTCTGCGGCTGATCCTCAGCCCGCGGCGCACGATCCGTCCCGAATATCCGTTCGTTGGAACGGTGCTCCTTTTCCTGCTGTGCAGTCCCGCCGATCATCTTTTCAAGACGTTCGGGCTCCCGGATTATTTCACGCTCGGCGCGGGCGTGCTCCTGTTCGGCACAGGGGCAATCGTGATCAAAAAGGATTTCCGTCTGCTCAAGGTCGGGTTCGGACGCGGCATTCTCTGGTTTTTAAAGCTCGCCGGCATTTTTCTTGTCGTCGACTTCCTTCTGTTTTATCTCACCGATATCCGGATCATCACGCAGTTCCGTCCGGAATGGTATTCCTTTATCAGCGATATCTGCGAAAAGCTGGATCTGGACAGCGTTTCCTACCATATCTTCATGGAGGATAAGGCCTGGTATGAATGGGCGATCGCCATTGACTGCGGTCTGAGCGCGATCAGCTTCCTGGAAGGCATCCCTGCCGGACTGCATCTGATCCGTCCGCGGCTGCCGGTCCTCCCGACGCTCATCGTCATACTCGTACAGCAGCTGTGCACCAAAAAGCGCACGCTTTACTGTGCAAAGTGCGAGAAAAACCTCACTTACCGCGATCTCGTCCACTTCTGCCCCGTCTGCCATAAGATCTCCACGATCAAACTGATGAATCCGCTCGGCACGGTCTATGTGGAGTGCGAAAACGAACTCTGCAATGCCGGCAAGCGCAAAAAATTCAGCCGCATCAATCCGCTGAGCAAACGCGCTGTGCAGGGCGGCAAACATCCCGACCGAATCAGAAGGATCCGCTGCAAGGCATGCAGCTCGCTGCTTTCGATCGGCAATGCGTTCGTCACGCTCTCGCTGTTCAGCGATTCGACCGATCTGATCCGCGATTTCCGTTACGAATTCGTCAGCAGCACGCTCGATCCTTCCAAGATGAGCCTGAGCGATCCGAACCGCAGCCGCATTTCCTGCCGCGCGGAACAGGATGTCATCCGGACGCTTGAAACGATCTGCAGCAACGGCAATGCCAGACGGAACATCCCGCTGAGCCCGCTCTATGTCACGCTGAACTATAAGAACAAATCGCTCAACAACGCCATCCTGAGCCTGCGCACCGCTGTCAAGGATCAGGATACGAACCGCCTCACCGCGGCGGACGGCATCATCCTCCTGCTCGGCGCAAAGAGCCGCCCGACAGAACGGCAGGCAGCTGCCGAAAGCCTCGCAATGGAGCTCGACCGGCTGAACACCGAAGCGGGCGCGTGGAAGAATCCCGTGCTTGTCGGCATCTGTGCAGACGGCAGCGCAGAGCTCACGGAGGCGATCCGGAACGGCTTTTCCGACTATGCCGACATGGAGCGGCAGTGCATGGAGTATCTCGAATCCCAGAGCAATGACGAGATCGTGTCCACACTGGACACCGTGATCGCCAATGTGCATTATTTTATTTATGCCGTAAAGCTAGATACGGAAGGCACCGAAACATCCTATAATATCATCCCGCCGGTGCAGGCGCTGCTTTCGCGCAAGCTCCCGGCAATGAAGCGGCAGTGGACATGCACCGCAAACGGCATTCTGCCCGCAGTCAGCGGAAAATACCGCGCAAAATAAGCGTTGCAATATATTTCATAAACGCAATATATTTTAAATCCAAATATCCGAAAAGGAGTGTGTGAAATGCTGACAAACGATCTGAACGATCCGGCAAACGTACCGGAGGATCCGACCGCGGAGGTTCCCTTCGCCGTGCCGATCCTGCCGGAATTTCTGGAGAACGGGGAACCCGCAGAGCTCCCGCCCTTCGCACCGTCGCTGCCGGAGGCAGACGAAGAACCGCCTGCCGCACCCGCTGAGGAATTGCCCGAATTTCAGGCGGAGATCCCCACGGACATAGAACCGGCACCGGAGGAGGCGCCCGCCGCCGAATTTTCCGCATTGTCCGCTGAAGAGCAGGCTGCCCCCGCAGAGGAAGTCCCCGTGCAGACATGCAGCGGACTGACCGAAGCACAGCTTTCCGCACTGCTCGCGCCGGTCTCGGCACAGCTGACGGAACAGGCAGCACAGACTGCGGATGAATTCTCCAAGGTGCGCACGAAGCTCACGGATATGGACGCCCGCATTTCCTCACTGCGCCGTCTCGCGGACATGCATCAGGATATCGAAAAGAAGCTGAACGACGAGATCAACGAATACAAGGACAATTTCTACCGCCGCATCGTCAATCCGATCCTCGTGGAATTCTTTGAGATCCAGGAGGATATGCATGCAGACGCGCTTTCTGCGGACGAATCTGCTGCCGCACTGCTGAACGGACATGTCGACGCGATCACCCGCACGCTCCGGCATTACGGCGTGACCGTTGAAACCGTCTCGGTCGGCGACACCTACGATCCCAGACTCCACAAGCCCGTCAAGGCGATCCCGACGGAGGATCCCGCGCTTGACAAGACGATCGCGAAAACGCGCCAGACGCTCGTTCACTTCATCGACGGCAAGATCGTCGAACGTGCACAGGTTCAGGTCTATCAGTACACGCCGGCGGCTGAATCCGCCGCGCCCGCAGCGGAACCCGCAGCAGAAAACACATTCCCCGCGGCAGAGAACGCCGCTGAATAATCCGGAAAAGGAGCATACAGTATTATGGAAGCAAAATATTTCTTCGGTATCGACCTCGGCACGACCTACAGCGTCATTTCCTATCTCGATGACAACGGTCTGATCCAGACCTGCAAAAACGAGGAAGGCTCCCAGATCACGCCTTCCGTCGTCGACCTTTCCGGTGCAACGCCGGTCGTCGGCGATGTCGCAAAGGACAACAAGGTCTTTGCGCCGCACAGCGTTCTCGACCATTTCAAGCGTGAGATGGATCAGGGCCATGCACCGAAATATTACGGCGAAGCCTACGACAAGACCACCACTGCGATCGACCTTTCCGCAGAGGTGCTGAAATATCTGGCACGCTATGCCTCCGACGAGACCGGCTCGCTGGTCGGCGCTGTCGTCATCACCGTTCCGGCATACTTCGGCACGGAACAGAAGGCAGCAACCAAGGAAGCAGCCGTGAAGGCAGGCTTCAACGAGGCGGACGTCTACCTCATTGAGGAACCGACCGCTGCGGCTGTGTATTACGGCTATAAGGGCGACAAGAAGGAGACCGTCATGGTCTACGACCTCGGCGGCGGCACCTTCGACGTGGTCGCCGTGGATATCGACGGCTACAAGTACGACTGCTGCGTCGTCGACGGCGATGTGGAGCTCGGCGGCAAGGAATGGGATCAGTGCATGATGGATATCATCACCGGCAAGCTGATGGAGAAGGGCATCGACGTGACCAGCCTTTCCGAAGACGATCTCGCAGAGATCCAGCTGGCGGCAGAAAAGGCGAAGAAAGCGCTCACCCCGTCCGAAAGCACGAATGTCTCGCTCAAGCTGGAGGCAGGCAAGGCACAGCTCGAGGTCACCAGAGAGGAATTTGAGGCGCTCTCCATGCCGCTGCTGAACCGCACGATCGAGCGCACCCGCGCCGCAAAGGAAAAGGCGGAAAGCCTCGGCAAGACCATCACCAAGATCCTGCTCGTCGGCGGTTCCTCCTATATGCCGCAGGTGCAGGAGCGCCTGACGGCAGAATTTCCGGATGTCGAGGTGCCGAACCCGATGGATCCGAACATGGCTGTCTCCAAGGGCGCTGCGTTCTACGGCAAATCCATTCTCGCACACGTCATCGCAATGAAGCAGAACGAAGCACAGGCTGTCTCCGAAAACGGCGAACCGGCAGCAGCAGGCGAGGGCGATGAAGCACTCGGCGGATTCGTGATCGGCCCGGCAACCGAGACCGTTGCGGAGAACACGAAATTTGAGATCGGCACAGAGGTCATCGAGATCAAGAAGGTCTCCGTGAGCTCGATCGGTCTGCGCGGCAT
Source organism: Oscillospiraceae bacterium (assembly GCA_017550355.1). Classification (GTDB taxonomy): domain Bacteria; phylum Bacillota; class Clostridia; order Oscillospirales; family Ruminococcaceae; genus Firm-04. Next base: position 5,944 of record JAFZPL010000193.1, read on the forward strand.
GATCGGCAATGTCCCGAAGATCATGACGCTCCTGAAGCGCGGCGAAACGCTCCCGCTGACCAAGGACATCGACATTCCGCTGAACGCAAACGCGCTCAAGGTCGGCAGAGTGGATCTCCAGCTCTACGAGCACCGCTCCGAGGAACAGTTCGTCGATCTGGACGAGCCGAACCTCAAGGAAATGGAGAAGCAGACCGGCGCGATCAGCACAGGTCTGCCGGAGGGCTCTGTCATGCACATCCATCTGGAGATCAACGATGAGGGCCTGCTCATCCTCATTGCGACCGATCCCAACGGTGAAAGCATCGGTCTGAGCGCACAGGCAGAAGCGAAATCCGCAGACGCATAAGAGATAAATACAATATTCAGGCACGCAGACCTTCCTGATCCTGCGTGCCTGCACTGCACAATACCGCTAGGAGGTTACGTTCATGGGCGTTTATATCGGCATTGATCTCGGCACGACTTATTCCGTTGTGGCATATGACGACGGCTCCGGCAACCCGCGCATCATCCAGACCACGCAGGACAGCGTGACCACGCCGTCTGCCGTCTACATCAGCAGCGAAGGCGAGCTGCAGATCGGCGAGGATGCGAAATACGAACAGAAGCACAAGAGCGCCGTCGCAACATTCTACAAGCGCAATATCGGTTCGGATTCCGCGGACTATTATCTCGAAGACGGCAATGAATACTCCGCAGCCGACCTTTCGTCCATCTTCCTCAAGGAGCTCATGGCACGCGCCGAAAAAACGATGGGCCAAAAGATCGACGGCGCCGTGATCACCGTGCCGGCATATTTCAGCGAACATGAAAAATCCAACACGCGGAAAGCAGCCCAGAAAGCGGGCATCAATGTCCTGCACATGATCAACGAGCCGACGGCAGCGGCAGTCGCATATGGCCTTGACAAGGGCGAAAACAAGACGATCCTTGTCTACGACCTGGGCGGCGGCACCTTTGACGTCTCCGTGGCGCATATCACCAAGCAGGTCATCAAGATCATTGCCACGACCGGCGACTTTGAGCTCGGCGGCAAGGACTGGGACACCGTCCTCTGCAACTGGGCGGCAGAACAGTTTGCTGCACAGTTCGGCGAGGACTTCTCCTGCGATCCGGAAATGATGGACTCGCTGATGGTCGACGTTGAAAAGATGAAGCGCCGCCTCACGCAGTCGCCCGAAGCGCCCATCCAGATCAAATACGGCAGCAATATCGGCAAATTCCAGCTCACCGAGGCAGAATTCCGCAGCCGCTCCAGAGAACTGCTGGAACGCACCGGTGCGCTGATCGAAAAGCTGTTCCGCGAAAGCAATCTGTCGTGGGCAGACATTGACGACGTGATCCTCGTCGGCGGTTCGACCAGAATGAAAATGGTCGAGGACTACATCGTGGAGCTGCGCGGCAAGCCCGCCCTCCGCGGCATCAACGCGGATGAAGCCGTCGCACGCGGCGCGGCAATCGTCGCGGCATCCTTCAACAGCTTCAATCTCGGCACGGAATCAACGCTGCCGGAGATCGAAGACGTGAATTCCCATTCGCTCGGTCTGATCTCGTTCCGCCCGCAGATGATCGGCGGCGAGCAGTACCGCGTATTCTATAATGAGATCATGATCCCGAAGAATTCCCCGCTGAAAGGCACAGAGGTCACAAAGCGCCTGAAGCCGACCGGCGACACGCAGGATATCTACCTGACGCAGTGGGAATCGGATTCTCTGCCGGAGGCAAAGGCGATCATCGGCAAATATCAGGTGAGCGGCATCCGCAGAGACAGCATCTTCTCCGTGACCTACGGCCACAATCTCGACGGCACAGTCTCCATCACCGCGGAACAGGACGGCAGACAGATCCCCGTCACCAAGCTGATGAATCACGCAGACCGCTCTTTCGACGCGGAGCTCATGCGCAAGCCGGCAAGGGGCGCGATCATGATCGCCGTCGACCTGTCCGGTTCGATGTCCAATCTCACGGACGAACGGGCATACAAGGAGATGGGCAAGCGCATCAAAAGCGGCTGTGCCACGCCGCAGGAGTACGAGCAGTACGGCTATTATGAAAAATATAACCAGTGCTGGGACACCTACAGCAACACCAAGATGAATTCCGCATACGATTCGATGGAGCGCTTTGCATCCGCAATGTGGTATACGGCAATCGGCGAGGTCAAGACGCATCTTCTGCAGTTTATCTCGCAGTTCCCGCTTTCCAATGTATCTTTCGGCATCATGGGCTTTGCGGACAGAAATCATGTGTACTGCCCGATCACCAATGACGGCACCGTGATCCAGAATGCGGTCGTCAATATGGTCATCGGTGAGGAGACCGGCGAATGCAACGAAGCACAGCCGATGGACGACATGTTCAACATGCTGAGCCAGATCAAGGCGGCACAGGGGCTCGACTTCGCCTATGCCGTTGTCCTCACGGACGGACAGTGGGACAAGCGTGCCTGCATGGCGGCACTCAACGCAAAGCAGAATTATATCCGGAACGGCATCGAGATCATCGCGCAGGGCTTCGGCAAGGCGAACGAGCGCTTTATCCGTGAGCTTGCCACCAAGACAGAGCTTTCCGGCGTGGGCGATCTCTCCTCGCTCGGCGACCAGATGTCGAACATCGCACAGGTCATCAGCGACGGCTTCAGCCTCACCGCGAACTAACTCATATTCCCGAACAGTAAGGAGAAACAAAGCGTATGCTTCGCACCTGCAAGCAAGTCAATGTGTATGCGGAAAACCAGCGTCCGCTGAATGATTTCAGTGCGCCGCCCGTCGAAAAATCCAAGGCGGTCTTCCGAAACAATATGGTTGCGCCGAACCTCGACAAGGCATGCATTCCGGAGGTCACGGCAGATTCCCTGCGCACGGATTTCGACGAGGCGCAGCAGATCTTCAAGGAGCAGATCTGGAACGGCTATCTCATCCTGAACGGCAAGGGCTACCTGTCGGAGGATGAATGGCAGCTGCTCTGCACCTCCGCCGGCAAGAACACGTTTCTGTTCCCGGATGTCCCGCTCTCGCTCGGCACGAAAAAGAGCCTGATGATCACGGCGGGCGAGGAGGAAGCCTTTGTCCGCAGCGTACTGCGGGAAAAAGGCGCGGAGCCCGTGATCCGTCCGGATGCGGGCGGTGATCTCCTGATGGAGAAGAACGGCGAGAAGATCCCGGAAAACGATTTTCTTGCGCCGCTTGCCGATGCGCTCGGCATCCGCTCTGCCTTTGAGCAGATGGAGCTGAAGCTCGAACAGACCAACTATAAGCATACCAAAAAGCGCCTGCATTATCTGACGCTCTACGATCTGGTGCTGCATCAGTTCGGCTCGGAGCGCGTGTTCACGCCCGCAGAGCTGATCCAGAAGATCGACGCGAGCGAGATCCACGACACCGCAGGCATGATTGCACTCAAAACGGCGATCAGCGAGCAGAATCCCGCCTCCTTCTGGCAGGATTACGAACGGTTCCGCGAATTTCAGCTGCTGAAAATCCTGCTGCACTGGTACAGCGTCTCAAAGGTGCGCAGCCTCAGCGGCATGGCATACAGCTATATCTCCGAACAAATCAGCGAAGCAACGCTCAAAAAGGGACTTGCATTTTTCCGCATCCACACTGCCTCTCTGGATCCTGCGCGGTCAAATGCCGCACAGCAGGGCTCCACAGTCACATTCACCTATGAGATTCAGCGTGCCGCAGGCGAGATCCGTGCGGCGATCAGCACAAAGGGTTACCCCGCAACGCTGAAAGAGGCAGAATTTGTGTTCACACCGCCCACAGCAGGTGCGCTCAAGCTGAACGATCTCAAGATCGGTACGACCTATTATGTCTCGCTCTTTGAATATATGAGCGATTCGGACTGCGTGAAGCTCGGCAATTTGCCGGAAGTAACGCCGGGCATTTCCTGGCCGAAGGTCACGGCGTTCTCCAAGCTGCTCATGGACACTGCGCTCGATATCAGCATGCAGACCGCGGGCGGCAGCGGCAAGCTCACCTACAAGGCGGTGCTCTGCGAAGGCAGCGCGACGATCGCATCGCCGGACGAAGGCACAGAGCTCTCCTGCCAGACCGAGGGCAGCAAGCTGCTGTTCCATACAGATGGACTTGCTTACGATGAGCCCGTGACAGTTGCCGTGTTCGTGCTGCTGAACGGCGGGGAATACTTCAGCAAGCTGCAGGAATTCTCCGTGACGCCGAAGGAAGCGGAGATGGTGCAGATCGTGCGCCGTTCTGCCGATTACGGCAAGAAGATGATCGAATTTGATTTTGCGGAAAAGGCATGGCCGGCAGAATTCGGCGACAACACGCTCGCAATCGCCTGCCATACACAGCATTATCCGCAGAATCCCGGTGACACCGAAGCGATCTTCACGAAGAAAACACTCTCGAAATCGGATTATCACCACGGCGCATTCCGCGTCGGAATCAAAAAAGAGAACACGTTCCCGGTGGTCTTTGTCAGCGGCTGGCTCAGCGGCATCGGCGGCACACAGCCCGTGATCCGCGGCGCCCTCTATAATCTCCGGTACCGCGTGAAAAAAACGCTGCTCTCCTTCATCAGCAAGGATATTATCATCACGATCCCGAAGCCCGCACAGCTCCCCGAAAACTGGAAACTGCCAAAGCTGACGGTGACTGTTTTCAACAAGAACAACGCAGTCATTTTCAATCAGTCGGATCTGGAATTTGATCCGCGTACCTTCTCCTACACCTGCGACCTTAAAGAAACCGGCGCCTATATCATGATCGAAGCAAGCGATCCGACCGCACGGCAGCAGTATCAGTTCATCAATCAGAAGACCGGCGGAATGGGCAAGACCGCAATCTGAAAAAAACAGAAGAACAGAAAGGCGGAGATCCAATGGCATTACCCTCCTTCATCAAGAAACTGAGCGGCGGAACCGATTCCAATAATCCCGCCGTCCTCAAAAAGCATTATTTTCAGTATCCTTCCGCATACTGCCCCTACTGCTATCACCTGATGCCGGAACGAACCGTCTTTTTCTGCAAGGCATGCGGCAAAATCACCCCGCTGGATGCGCTCCCCGCTGACGCACAGCAGGCGGAGCTTGCACGCACCGGAAAGACGCCGGAAACCTATGACGACAACGTGAAGCGGCTTTCCCGCGACGGCAGCTATATCCCGATCTGCCCCTGCAACGGGCAGAAAATGTGGATCTGGTGTCCGCATAAGCCCTGCCGCGACACTGTGAACTATATCGAGCCCGCCAAGACCGCAGCCGTGGTCATCGCAGGACTCAAAAGCACCGGAAAATCCACGCTGCTTGCCGATCTGGTGGATTCCGATCCCAAGCAGACAGGACTGATCGTGCATCCGAGATCCCGTGCGCTCATCAACTGGAAGGAGAAGGTGATCTCCGAACGCGAAGACGGCATGGACATCGGAAACACCCGTCTCGGCGCGGACAACTTCGGCTCTGTCATCACCGTGAAGCCGCGCGGGAAGAACAGCTCGCTCTGCCTCACGATCACAGACCGCCCCGGTGAAGAAACCGCCGATATGAAGTCGATGCTGGCGGAAAATTATCTTCTCTGCGCGAATTACCTTATTTTGCTGCTGGATGCCCTCAGCATTTCCGGCACGGCAGCAGCGCTCAAGGAACACGGCATCGAAAGCGGATCCTTTTCCGGCAGCGGACTCGCGACAGTCTCCCATTCCACCGCGCTCGACAATCTCCTTGCGGTGCTTGGCTCTGCCGGCGAGCGCAATATCACCAAGAAAATGACCTTCTTCATCGCCGTTTCCAAATGGGACTTCGTCGAAGCAGCTGAGATGAATCCGCTCGGCTTCTCCATCGGCTGCGGCGGAACGGATTCGAGCCCTGTTCTGGACAGCAGCGGAAAATTTGACCTCAAGCGCTTCAAGGAAAACAGCGCTGTCATCCGGCAGTTTCTGATGGATCACGGCGAAGATGTGCTCGTCGAAAAGGCGGAAAGCGAATTCAAGCATGTTTTCTACTACGCCTTTTCCAGCGTCGGCTCTCTGCCGCAGACATCCGGACAGACACAGGAAACGCGCAATCATGTACCGCGCCACCTCGCCGATCCGTTTTATTTCATCATGCACCGCGAAAAGCTGATGTGACAGGAAAGGAGTGCATATGGAACGATCAATTTTCACATACTGTTTCTCCACCTGTGACAAGGGCAATGCAGGCTGGGGATTCTACGCCTGCACAGACGCACTGCTCCCCCATATCAAGGCACAGGACAATATCGCATCGCTGCTGAACGGCACAAATTACAGCATTCCGGAGCTGAAGCGCCAGTGGTTCACGCCGGACTGCGACCTTGCAAAGGAAGAAGCAAGCATCCGTGCGCATCACCCCGAAAAATTCGCATACCGCGTCGCAGACAACGACGGCAAGCCGCTCGCTGTGCTGACCTACGGCAAAAATCTCGGCAGAGAGACACAGGGACAGCTGCGCCCCGGCAATGCACTGGTCTATACCCTTGCGGGCAATCCCGACGAACTCACAACCTATCCTGCCTGCTATTACGGCGATCCGGAATTTGCCGCAATGCGCCGTGACAGCTTCATTGAAGGGAAGAACACGGTTCCGACGCCGCGCCTGACGCCTGTCAAGCCGACGCCGCACGGCATCATCACCGAAGAAAACATCATGGCATTCCTGATGGCGGATGAATCCCGCCCCGAACAGCTCGTCTCGCTCTTCTACTCGATGATCGGCGAGCGCTCCGGTCTGCACCGCGCCGTGATCCTCTGCGATACCAAGGAAAACATCATTTACTGGATCGCCGCGCTGACGATGCTGCTGCCGGAGGAGATTGCCAGGAAGATCTTCTTCACGACCTATGATTATCTCGGCACGGAATCGCGCATGGAGATCCCGACAGGCTACCATCTCTGCGGCGTGTACTCCCCCACCGCGAACGGACTGGAGGAATGCCGCGCAACCGCTTACGACGTCGATGCCCTTGCCAACAGCACCGCCGCCGTACTCTTCGACGCGGAATGCATCATCGTCCCGAATGTGAAAACGGATGCGTTCGCAGAGGTGATCCGTGCGTTTGCGGCAGGCAATCCCGAACCGCTGCGGCAGTACCGCAACGGCATCATTTCCTACACATCCTACCGCGATTTCGGCACTGACTATACGAAATTTTACCCGATGGAAACGCTCAAGCCCGAGCTGTTTTCGTATTATTCCAATGCACTCAAGCGCAAAATGCTTGAGCAGACTTATCCCGCGATCCGGAATCCCCGTGCATCGGCAGCTGCACTCATGCAGGCATGCGAGATCACATGCATCGCGATCGACGACAAATTCCTCGACATTGATATCGTGCGGAAGGATGTCACCAAGCTAACGGAATGGCTGATGCTGCGCTCCGATGCGGACACGGACTTTTTCGAGCACCTGCTGCCGCTCTTTCAGCGCATCGGCATTGAATCGCCCGAAACGCTCATCAAAAATCTGCTCACACAGCGGATGCCCTATATCCTGGAAAGCTACCGCGACGGCAATACAACGACGGAGCGCCTGATCCGGCTGACCAAGCTGCTCTCGCCGTTCAACACCGCCGACCGCGCTCTGCTGCGGCAGATGTTCAATGCCATCAGCGACCACAGCGTCAGCGGATGCCGTCTGCGCGACGAAGCAGTGCATCAGATGCTGGATGAATATTACGGCACGGCAGAGCCGAGCGTCAAATGTACCGGCGTACTGCACCTCTTTGAACTGGTCGACGTGACCTCGCAGACGGCAGTCACGAAATTCTTCGAGCACGCGATGGAGCTCTATCCGCGCTGGACGCCGAGCCGCCGGATCGACATGCTGCGCGCTGTTGACAAAGCCGAGGATCCGAATGTCCGGCGGTGGTTCTTCAGCCTCTTTGAAGACTGGATGCACACCCAGAAATATTCCGCTGTCGAACTGCTGCGCTTCCAGAACACCTTCGTAAAGGCGCAGATCTCCTATGCGGGCTCCATGCACGATATCTGCCGTGAGGCAATCGAGCGCGAACGGGATCTCAATGCAAGGTTTGCTGCGCTGAAGGAATATATCCGCCTGAATCACGAAAACAGCTTCTTCGATCCGAAATGGTGCATCGGCGTTGTCGGACAGATCCTTTCCGAACAGAATTTCATGACGCTGAACCAGATCGCTGAAACCGCGCTGGATATCGCTGCCCCCTGCGGCTTCACGCAGCACTTTATCAACAGAACCGGCAAAGCAGCAGAGGCAGCGGGATACAGCAAATCCGCCTGGAAAAAGGCTGTGAACAACGCACCCGATCCGGAGTTTTCCGCAAAACCGCTGGACGATGTGCGCAAGCAGCTGATCCACACCGTCGAAAACTATATCCAGACGCAGGATCCTGCCGCAGACTCCAAAAAAGAGAAGGAAAAATCGCGGGCGGAACAGCCGCCTTCCTCATTTGAAGAGCTCACCAAGAAAAAGCAGGGCGGTCTCTTCGGCTTCATGAAACGAAAAAAATAAAGCAGTATCATACAGTCCGGAGCACATGCAGTGTGCATGTGCTCCTTTTTATGCAGAGAGGATGAATCATTTTGGCAGAAAACGGTCAGACACCGGAGGAAAAGCAGCCTGAAAACGTCAGTGTGCTGCGCAATGCACTGGAAATGCAGGCAAAGGCAGCACACGAAGCGGAAATGAAGGAGCGTGCACGGCAGGAAGCGTTCAATGAGGCGCAGTATCAGGCGCGTGAGGAATACGCCAAGACGCTGCAGGAGGAAAAGGTCGAGCTGATCCGCATGAAGCAGGGCGAGGAATTCGACGAGGAACTGGTCTACGGACAGCCGGAGGAGGAGAAACAGTACACCTTCAGCGAAAAGCTCGGAAACTGGCTCTATCACTCGAAATGGTGGCTCGGTCTGGCAGCCTTTGCCGTCTTTCTGATCGGCTTTCTGGTGTATGATTACGTCACGCGGGTGGATCCGGATATCCGCATTTTGCTGCTTTCGGAGCATCCGGAACTCTATGCGCATTCACCTGAGCTGGACACGATGCTCTCCGGACTGACGGAGGACTTCAACAGCGACGGCAGGTCGCTTGCCCAGTCAGTTTATGTGCCGATCTCCAAGGACACGATGGAGAACGCCGGCAGCTATACGGCAACCTACAATTCGCAGCTGATGATCCAGTTCCAGACGGACACCTGCATGCTCGTGATCGCAGATCCCGCCGCGGAGGAATATCTCCAGCCGGATATCATGTTCGTCGATCTCAAGGCGCTCTATCCGGGCTGCAAATACATCGACGGCTATAAGCTGATGATAGGTGAGACCGATCTCGCGGCACAGCTCAACATGACAGAACCGTTCAAGGAGGGCGCCTACCTCGCGCTGCGCGTCGCTCAGGAAAACATGAACACGCTGGAGGAAATGCAGGAGGCGCAGGACCGCGCAAAGGCGGTGCTGGATAAGCTGATCCCCATGCTGCACGACAAATGAAAGATCCTGACGAAGCCTGTTCCCTGCAATCCCCCGCACATTCGCTGATGTGAGAAACAGGAGGTATCCCATGAAAAGACGCTTTCTTCCCGCGCTGCTCGCCGGCATGCTGACTGCACAGTGCATCGGCATCTTTCCCGCAGCAGCGGCGGATCCGGTCACGGCGCTGAACGATTTTCTCTGCGGCACAGGAACGCTCTCCGCAGACGAAGCCGCTGCGGCAGACAAAAACTGCGACGGACAGCTTGACGCAAGAGATCTGACGCTTCTGCTGCGCAAGCCGGCTGAAACGGCTGATATCGTCTGGCAGGATGAATTTGACGGCGACACGCTCGATCTCTCGAAATGGTCATATGAGCTCGGAAACTGGAAGCTGGATGCAAGCGGCAATTATGTCACCGGCGGCTGGGGCAACAATGAGCAGGAATTCTACACAGACAAAAACACCGCCGTGCATGACGGGATCCTGACCATCGCGGCGCGGAAAGAACCGTATTCCGACGCGGTGCAGGGCAATTACGACTACACCTCCGCACGGCTTTCCACACAGCACAAGTTTTCAACATGCGGCGGACGCATTGAAGTGCGTGCGCGGTGCGACGCAGGAAAATCGCTCTGGCCTGCAATCTGGATGCTCCCCGAAGACGAGGCATACGGCGGCTGGGCGGCATCCGGCGAAATCGACATCATGGAGGGCTGGGGCAGCACACCCGAAAAGATCTGCGGCACGATCCATTTCGGCGGACAGTGGCCGAACAACACGTATCTCACAAAGGATTATGCTTTTCCGGCGGGCGATTCCACCGGACAGTGGCACACCTACGCCGTGGAATGGGAATCCGGCGAGATCCGCTGGTATGTGGACGATACCCTCTACAGCACCCAGTCCGAATGGTATTCCACCAATCACGCTTATCCGGCACCTTTTGACCAGAAGTTCTACCTGATCCTGAATCTGGCCGTCGGCGGTCATTTTGACGGCGTGGACGGCATCTATACCGATCCGTCGATCTTTGCAGACGGTGACAGAAGGTTCGAGATCGACTATGTGCGTGTCTATGATACGGCTGCGTTTACTCCAACGACTGTCACCTCCCTGCCGCTGGAAGCCTACATCGAGGGTGCCGATGCTTCGCTTGTGAACAAGGACGGCGAAACGGTCATCACGGTGAACGATCCGGGCTCCCTCAAGTACGGCGTGATGGGGCTCATCCGCGGGAAAGAGGTGCGTGCCGGAGAAACGCACACGCTATCCTTTGATGTGACGTCGAGTGCGGTGCGCGACATGGTCGTGACCGCAGAGGACAGCGCCTACACGCGCTACCTCGA